>JAISDD010000133.1 GCA_031265005.1 Syntrophomonadaceae bacterium
ATTTTCCATATTCTTGTCGGCGATTACGCTGGCGGAACTTGAATATGGCGTGTCAAAAAGCCGGGACCGTGAGCTCAATAGGTTCGCACTGGTAGAATTTGCCGCGCCGTTTGAAATCGTGCCGTTTACGGACGGGGACGCTGAGGTGTTTGGTATTATCCGCGTCCAACTGGAGCGCGAGGGGCATATAATTGGCGCGTATGATATGCAGATTGCGGCGCAGGCGTTAAGCCGCGGCTTGGTCTTGGTAACGAACAACACCAAAGAGTTTGAGCGGGTACCAAAACTGAAGCTGGAGAATTGGACGGTTTGATAGATTTGGCGGATGGAGCCAAGCTTATAACAAGCTCCATCCACGAATACGCATGGGTGACTGCACCAACAGCCGCTGTGCGTATTTGTTCGTTTATGGTATTCCTTCCTTAATTAGGCGCGTTATACAGCGATGAAAGAAATGGCGGATTCTCCCTGGATTTTAGGAAATACCTCCGCAGTTATTTTTCGTAATTTGTCTCTTCATCTTTTAAAAATCTTTCATACCATATTAGAGGCGAGTACTATCACCAGCCAGCCCAGTATTACACCATAAATTGCGTGTTTTTTATCCTGGGAAAAGCTTTGCGGAACCAATTGTCCTACGACAATATACATCATGATGCCGGAAGCAAAGCCCATTAAAGGAGCTATCAAATTAGGCAAATACGCTATGGCCTGCTGCCCTATAAAAGTTCCTAAAGGAGTAATCAAAGAAAGCAAAGTGATCTGAGCTAATATTTTCGCTTTGCTCACTCCCGCTATTATTAAAGGAGCGGCAATGGCCATTCCCTCAGGAGCATTATGTACGCCCAACCCAAAAGCTATGATCCATCCCGCTTGTTCTTGATAATTGCCCGCAAGGGCAATGGCCGCGCCTTCCGGCAAATCATGCCAAGCGATTCCTAACATTATTAAATATCCTAATCTTCTCATACTAGACCCTGCCGCTACGCTGCTCCTTCCCCGTTTCAGCTGGAGATACATTACCAGTATTCCGGCCGCGCTCCCTAATACGGTCGGCCTAAATCCGGAAATGGACAAAGCCGCCGGCAGCATATCCAGCAAAACAACCGCCGTCATAACTCCGGCTGCTAACCCCAAAAACAATGCTAAATTCCGCGGGCTCCACTTCTTTTTCAGCATGAGCAACCCCGCTCCTAAAACCGTACAAAGCCCGGCGCATAAACCTAGCAGCATAAAATGTTCCATACCATTAACCTCTTTTTTCACGATTATATTGAATGATTATGCCTGTACAGCGTATTTATACTATTCTCTATTCTCGTGACCTTTAGGTTATAAAAACGCAGACAAATCTCGTGACCTAAGTGCCCTAGAAAGGGTATTAGGTTATATTTGCCTGCGGCTAAGAAAAATGAATGTGATTGACATGCCGGAGCTTAGCAAATCCTTCAAGGATCAAGCTATACTTGACACGTGAATATCAAAGTAAAGCCAGTGGAAATGTGAATTTTTTGCCGCCATTATCTCCATAAATCCCCTACACGGAAAAATCAAGCATAATTTACTACTGACATTCATATTTTTTAAGGGGGTGTAGAAGTGAAAAAAATTATGTTTATAGAACTAAAAGCTTTGGGCCAGGCTGTCATATTATCACTTATACTATGTTTGGCCGTAGGTACGATCGTTAATCTGACTAATCTGCCGGAAACATTGCTAACGCCTGTAGGAAAAATAATATTTGTCTTAATGATCGTAACCGGATCTTTTTATTCATCTAAAGCTTATGGAAATAAAGGCCTGATAAGGGGTATTAACATGGGCTTATTGTTTTTTATCGTTTTTTTACTTATAAACATGGTTCTGCAAAATGTTCCCGGAAATTTAACGTCGCTGCTGTGGCCATTGTGTCAATGCTTAGTGTTCGGCGCTATCGGAGGCGTTCTGGGAATAACTTTCAGCAAATAAATTTTGCCAAGGCTAAAAAACATTACATTAATCAAAATCTAATAAATACTCTCAGCAACAGCCCTGTAAATATTAATAAGCAGCCCGCTAAGATTTTTTTCATGCTGGAATTTATGGTAGCGCATAAAACCAGCTTTTCTTTTAAAAAGAAGCGGTCCCAATACTCTGCTCACAAAACGCATCCCAGAATACTGAGATGCGTTTTTCCGTAAGTTATATCCTCAAAATAGTATGTGTTTAATCTTCAGTTGTTTCAGCAGATGATTTGCCCCATGCTTTTAACAGCAATTTTCTCAGGATAACAGGCACTTTAAGATAATAAACCCGCACTTTATCGCCTCCTTATTACGGTAGCAATATATTTCCTTATCTATTGTATGAGAGAAAACTAAAAAAGTTACCCTATTTTTTTAAATGTTTAAAGATTTTTCTTTTATTTCTTGTCTTAAAATATTCGTTAAATTTTCCGACTTTATTTTTATGTGCCTATGAATAGGGATACTTTTCTTAAAATATGCTCCGTACCATGATTTATCCAGCCTGCCGTCCAGCACAATCAATATTCCTTTATCTTCCTCGCTCCTGATCAAACGTCCGACGCCTTGCTTGAAATGAAGCGCGGCGTCCGGCAGGGTAAAGGAACGGAAACCGTCGATATTGCGCTGGCGGCAGTAACGGTCGTTTGCATTAGCGTACGGGTCCCCGGGAGAACGAAAAGGCAGTTTCACAATAATCAGACAAGTCAGTATTTCCCCGCGCAGGTCAATCCCCTCCCAAAAAGTTTCCAAGCCAAAGAGGATCGTATTGGAAGAATTGGAAAATTGGTTAATCAAAGCCGCAAAAGTACCATCTTCGTTTTGCACTAATATCCGCAATCCTTTTTGGGAAATATGGTCTTTTATTTGCCGGGCCGTCTGCAGCATATGGATGCGGGAAGTAAATAAAACTAAAGTTCGCCCGCCCATAAGAGTTATAATAT
>JAISDD010000222.1 GCA_031265005.1 Syntrophomonadaceae bacterium
CACACGGGATTTAGGCCAAGAATTAGGCGCGTCCCTGCGACAAGCGGATCTGACAATTGTTACTGATATATATGCGGCCGGAGAAGAAAGTATTCCTGAGATAAGCGGAAAAATTATAACGGACGCCGCCAGCTGCGAACACCATCATAGCATTTATTTGGATAATATGAGTGAGATCCTGAATTATCTATTATCGATATTGAATAAAAATGACTTGCTCATCACTATGGGGGCTGGCGATATTTGGAAATTAGGAGACGAACTGCTGTACGAATTAGACTTGCTATCTAAAAAGATGGATTAAGTTGGAGGTGTGATTTTGGAAAGATTGGTAATTAAAGGATTATCTCCGCTCAAGGGTTCAGTTAGGATTAGCGGGTCAAAGAATGCTACTCTTCCTATTATGGCAGCGACTCTATTGTGTTCAGATGAAGTGATATTGTCCGGGGTTCCGGATTTGGAAGATATAAAAGTTATGTCTCAGGTTTTACGATTATTAGGAGCGAAAGTTAAAAAAGAAAAAGATGTATTAATAATTGACAGCAGCTCCGTCAATGCGATTGAACTTCCAGATGCGATGACGCGTAAGATGAGAGCTTCTAATCTGGTTATGGGACCGTTGCTGGGACGCTTTCATCATGCTAAAATATCGTATCCTGGAGGGTGTGCCATAGGAAGCAGGCCTATGAATTTACATTTAAAAGGTTTTCTTGATTTAGGATTCGGCGTAGAAGCTAAATATGGATTTATGGAAGGAAAAGGGAAACCGCGAGGCGGAAAAGAAATTTTACTGGATACTCCTAGCGTGGGAGCAACTGAAAATATTATGATGGCGGCCGCTTTAGTTTCGGGAGAAACGGTTATCAGAAACGCGGCGCGGGAGCCGGAAATTGTCGATTTACAGAATTTTCTTAACGAAATGGGTGCGAGAATCAGAGGAGCAGGACTGGATACGATATATATAAAAGGAGTTAGAAAACTAGGAAAAGCCGAATACAAAATCATTCCTGACCGTATTGAGGCCGGGACTTTTATGGCGGCGGCGGCTATAAGCGACAGTGATGTGTTTATTGAAAACATTGTCTTGGAATATGTTCGGCCGGTAATATCAAAATTTCGCGAAATGGGTGTTAATATTATCGAAAACGGCTCTAGTTTGAGAA
The DNA here is from genome assembly GCA_031265005.1 of Syntrophomonadaceae bacterium. Classification (GTDB taxonomy): domain Bacteria; phylum Bacillota; class Syntrophomonadia; order Syntrophomonadales; family Syntrophomonadaceae; genus JAISDD01. The sequence goes on from JAISDD010000222.1 coordinate 1,164, forward strand.
TAATAGGAAAACGGCCTTACAAGCCCGTGGATGTAAAAACCATGCCTCACCCAGGTTTTCCGACTGATATGCAGGCGCAGATGATGGCTTTGCTGACTACCGTAGCAGGTACCAGTATTGTGGTTGAGACGATATTCGAAAATAGGTTCATGCATGTTCAGGAGCTGAGACGGATGGGAGCTGAAATTGCTCTGGAAGGGCGGGCGGCTATCATTAAAGGAAAAGAAAAGCTGGAGGGGGCTATAGTCGACGCTACCGATTTAAGGGCGGGGGCGGCGCTTATTATAGCAGGCTTATTTGCCGAAGGGACAACGCAAATAAATAATATATATCATATTGAACGCGGTTATGAAAATATTCACCTGAAATTACAGAGCCTGGGAGCTGATATCAAAAGAGTGCTGTCCTAAAAGAGAAAAAAGTTCAATTTATAGCTGATGCTTTTATGGCTGTAATCTGATATAATTTGCACAGTAAATCTGGAGATAGGAGTGAAAAATGAGTCAAAAAAAATCTCACAGATTTTTTATAGTGGTATTATTAATGTTAGTAGTTTTAGTAAGTGGTTTTCTTTTTTTACACAGTTCTTTTTTTGATATAGCCGATGTAATTATAAGTGGAAATAATAAAGTTTCCAATGATGAAATTTTGACTATTGCTGACATTAAGACGGACGCTAATATATTTTTGTTAGACAGCGATTTAATTTGTAATAAACTGAGGGTTCATCCGATAGTTAAAGATGCCAAAATTGTGAAACATTTTCCTAATAAAATAGAAATTAAAATATCAGAAAGAGAAATTTGGGCGTTGGTGCCTTTCCAAAATATGTTTTTGTGTTTGGATGAAGAAGGAGTTTGCATAGATAGAATAACTAGTTTTTCTTTTGAAAGTTATCCGGTTGTTACTATGGAAAATATGCCTGAAAGGGTTAATTTGGGACATGCTTTATATCCTCAGGCCATAATTAACGTAAAAAAATTGTGGGACTATATAACTCCGGAGCAGCGTGAAAAAATATCTGATTTTCATTTACGAAATGATAATATGGATATAATAATATATACTTTGGCAGGAACTGAAATAAGGTTTGGCAATATCGACCGGCTTGAGGAAAAACTCTCTTATTTTTCTTATATTTTTGAACAGGAAGAAAGCTTAGCATCTGTAGGAACTCAGGTGTTGGAGTATATAGACCTTAGCTTTCAAGGACAGCCAGTAGTAAAAATTAGGTAGATAGATTGAGCGTAAGGAGGTAATTATGTGGTACAAAGCAGAGGAGCCCAGATTTCTATCGCCATTGTTTGTATGATATTAGGAATAATGCTGGCGGTTCAGTATAATACGACAGTATTTCATAAAGCAAGTATGATTCCCAGTACTCAAAGTATTGAAACTATAGCGGCTATGTTGGATTCTTCGGATAAAGAAAATGAAGCGCTGAATGAAAAAGTAGCGTCATTAACTTTACAATTAGATAATGTTAGAAAGGATGACCAAGCTTTGGCCGACTTGCAGAAAGAACTGCTCAATACGCTGAAGATTGCTGGTTTATCGGAAATAGAAGGTCCTGGACTAGTCATTACCGTTAATGACCGGCCCAGTAATTTGCAAAATAATATTAATAACCCTAATGAAGACTTGATTCATGAAGCTGATTTACTGATGTTGATTAATGAATTAAAAGCTTCCGGGGCCGAGGCTATAAGTTTGAATAACGAACGGATTACTGCCATGACGGAAGTGCGCTGCGCCGGACCATTGATTATCGTTAATCAAAACAGGATTGGAACTCCTTTTGTTATCAGCGCTATCGGAAATCCAGACCTTTTAGAGAGTGGGATGAATTTAGGAGGAGGTATTTTCAGACAGCTTAGGTTTCAAGGTTTTGAAATATCAATGGAAAAGTCGGAGTTTATTCAGATGTCGGCTAATAATCAACAGCCGAAATTTGTCTTTGCGAAATCTAAATGAAAGGAAAAACAATAAATATTATGTGGATGTGGCTTAGCATATTCTTTTGTTTGTTAATAGGACTGTTTTTGGGGTTACAGGTACCGGTACTGTCTTTCGTTTTGACTAAGTATATGTCGGTTGCGGTTTTAGCGGCGCTGGATTCAGTAATAGGCGGTATCCGCGCTTACATGGAAGACACATTTGACTTGACCGTTTTTATTACCGGATTTCTTATGAACGCTTTGCTGGCAGCTGGTTTAGCGTATTTAGGAGATTTGCTTAGAATAGAGTT
>JAISDD010000245.1 GCA_031265005.1 Syntrophomonadaceae bacterium
ACCGTTTCTCCGGCTGCGAGACGCTCCAGCGCGTATATTTTTTGTATACTGTTTTGAATATTCGACATGAAAACCTCCATGCAGAGCATACAGTTTGAAAAAAGATATAAATGTTTTCTTCCGGCTATTCATTTGCTATTTTTACGTCATCCGTACTTTCCTCGATTTGACCTTGGATATGATAAAACCTGTTCCGCTCGCCAGCACAAGGGTCAACACCCCGCCTACGATACCAGCAACAGTAGTCCCGGCAACAAGCGGGGGATCCTCTTTTTCATTCGCGAAACTGTAATCCGGCATGAACGCAGTCGCTTCCTGGATCGCCGCCGCACTGTCAAACGCCGCTCCTTCAGCTTTCAGTTCCGCTGTACCGGCTACCCTTTCCATCGACCATTCTAACCCGTCCGGATAAGAAGACGCAAACAGCGCCAGCAACCCGCCTGTAAAAACAGTAACCATAACAAGTACGCCGAGAACCTTTCTTATAGGCACTCCAGCGCCAATGCGCGTCCCCACGTTAGTGCTTTCGAGGATTTCCGGCCTCGCGTTATGTACAAAGCAAAGAACTGCCGCCGTTACGATTCCCTCCACTATTCCAATCGCGAAATGAATTGGCTGCATAAGAACTACGAACGCTCCGAAAGGCAACTCTGTGACGCCGGAAGCCAGCGTTTCAAGCACTACGCTGAACGCTCCGATTTGCAACCCTAACACTACTGAGGCAATAGAAGCGGCAGTTATGCTTTTGTAGCTCAAACCTTTCGCGGTAATTAGTTTAAATAACAACGGATAAACGAGCAAGCATGGAATGACCCCCATATTGAAAATATTGCAGCCCAAGGCTAAAAGCCCACCATCCGCGAAAAACAGGCATTGAATAATTAGCACTGCTGAAATAGCTAACAATGCCGCTGGTCCGCCAATTAATCCTGCGAGCAATATGCCTCCGCCGATGTGCCCGCTGGAGCCTGTGCCGGGGATAGCAAAATTGATCATCTGCCCCGCAAATACTAAAGCTCCTGCTACGCCCATGATGGGAACTTTCTTTTCGCAAAGCACATCTTTTTTAATTTTGGCCGTGGAATACGCCAGCGCCGCCGCGCTCGCGGCGTACAATACGCCTCCGACCGCCGGGGATATGAGTGCGTCCGCCATATGCATAATATGTAACCCTCCTTATCGTTCATTTTCATTGTTCAGTTTTTTTCTGTATATAAAAAGAAAAACACAAAGAAAAACAAAACCGTATTCATACGGCTTCATCAACCTTCGTGGTTAATTAGTCCTAATATTAAATTCCGCTCGCGCGGCGCGGATACCAACTCAATACAAATTATATTTTAAGGCAGCGGCTTCTTCATGAAGCCAATGAACTACCGCCTTTCAATTTTTATGCCGTTATTTTACCATACCATCCCGTTTCTGCCAAGTGTATTTGCCGCCTTCAGTGATGAATCCGAGTAAAATTTATTCAACGCCTTGAAATTTAAAATTATGCCCTAACAAAAATGATAATCTTTATGACGACTCTACATTCGGACTAACCTTGTGCAAACTTTGCAGCTTCCTATGCGGCATACTTGATTTAGCTTGCTAAGTTTATACTTTTCGCAAATCACCCCTCTTTTTGTCATCTTAAACATATTAATTATATGTGTTTAGTATGATATAGTAATTTAACCCCTTTGTCAATTGGCTTTTACAGGTTTCTTCAAAATTACCACTTTTCCGAACATTTAACTCACTTGAAAAATCTTTTTCTGATTTTGTTAAATTATTATTAAAATGTTAAGGTATTATTCATCAATTATCGACACTATTCGCAATCAGAAAGAAATATGAGTATTTGTTTGGTTTTGTTCTCTCCATTTATCGTAAAAGTATTTCACGTATGCTCTTTCAGTATTGATTGTAGATTGCTGTTCGCTTACACTTATTATAATTACACATCCAGTATGTGAGTTACCCGGTATTTTTCGCCGCATAGCACGTGAAAGGAGGGTATTTTATGGAATTAACATCCATGAAAAATATAGGCTCTGAAACGAAAAGAAAGCTAACCGCCATTGGCATCAATAACGCGGAAGAACTATCCAACCTCGGCAGCAAAGAAACATTTTTTCGTTTAAAAGCCGTATACCCGGAAATCTGTCTGGTTCACCTATACACGTTGCAAGGAGCAATAGATAATACCGATTTTAACAGGTTGCCGCAAAATGTAAAAAATGACCTAAAATCGCTTAGTGACAGCATGAAATAAGCGTCTCAAACAAAAGAACGCTGTTTCGGCATGGCTCTCATAGCCGTTGCTTTGGCATCGCTCTATATAGATTTTCAGATACTAATTTTTAGAGCAACATAATGACTTTTCAGGAAACGTTTTTGGAAAACTCATTTTGGGCCTAAGTTATACCTACCGCAGTTATAACGTGTTCCCTGTTGTCTCAGAACCGCTCCTTGCGGCAGAATTTATAGTTGTTTTTCCCAATCGCTTTCCTTAAAACCCACCATAACGAACTCATCTTCAATGAGCAGCGGCCGCTTGACGAGCATTCCGTCAGTAGCCAGCAGCTGCAAGCACTCCTCCTCGGACATGGACGGCAGTTTATCTTTCAGGTTGAGAGACCTATAAAGCAATCCGCTGGTATTAAAGAATTTTTTTACTGTCAGTCCACTCCGGTCAAGCCATTCTTGCAACTCGTCCAGAGACGGCCTGTCCTGCTTGATGTCGCGGACCGTATACGCCGCGCCGCGCTTGTCAAGCCACGCCTGGGCTTTTTTACATGTCGTGCATTTCGGATAACAGATGAACAGCATGTTTACCATTTCTCCTTTCATTCGTTTGTTCTGCAATCGCGGAAAAATTTTCGCTCATTCAACTAGCTTAGGTCTTAAAAATCAGTACCATCCTCTTGGCATATGTTCTTCAATCCGCTGTATAATTCTTGCTGGTGTCAATTACAATAGTATTATCTCCACTGTTCCAAGTCACGCTAAAATCAAAAGCTTCTCCGATGTCGCGCAGTTTAAAGTAGTTGCTGCCGCCAATGTTGTAAGCCGTGAAATTCGCTTCTCGTCCGTTGAGGCTGATCTTCGACGTCGTCGGCGCGGCTGCCCAATGTCCCGTAGCCGCTGCCCATTCGCTCTCATCCCTGTCAGCCATCTCGCCGCCAACGACGGTGTATGCGAGGCCGCTTGTCAGCGTGATCGCGTTGTTCGCTCCGTCCCAGCCGATTTCAAAATGCTTTTCCGTACCGTTCAGTACGTACGCCAAATCTCTCAGCTTGAAATAGTTATTGCCCTCTATATTGTACGCGCCGAACGACTTACTCTCGCCGTTGACCAAGACGGTTGACGGCGCAGGTTTCGCGATGAGCGCGGGAACAAGCGGCGTGACGGCTAATTCGGAGACAGGACGCAGCTCGCCCTCAAAGCTCGCCAGCCCATAATCAAGAGATTGATATACCAAAAAATAAACTCTGGCGATCACTTCGCCCGTTTCGCCGTAAATGACGCCCAAACTGCCGTCGTCGAACACTTCTATACTGACTTGATAGAAGTCGCCGGGATTCTCGTGTTTAAGTTCCAGTTTTTCTCCGCTCCCAAGCCGGTGTACACTCGGTGCCGGGGCAGGCCCGGCACCGTCAGGCAACAGTATTGAGACCCAGGTATCAAGGGGCTTATCACAAGAAACAGAGCCGCTGCCGTCAAAAAAGAACATATATTGGTATATGTTCGCGTCGCCGCCGATCCAAGCCTTCACGGTCATGTATTCATCAAACACGTTCTCAAGCGTAAAGGTCGTCCCGGGCGCTCCGGGGATGCTGACGGCAACGTTTTGAGGATTTTTCAGTTCGTCCGCCGCGAACGCGGGCGCGGAGAAAGCCGGAACGAGCGTAAGGCACAGAACCAGCGCCAACACCGTAGTCAATAAATGTTTTTTCATTATGGGTTTTTCCTCCTGATTCCAATCACAGTTTTAATTGCTTTTCGAGCGCGCCCTAAAGAGCTTTCGAAAAATTGCTCCCTTTGCTTGCTACCATTTCATCTATCATTTAAAGAACGGCACAATTTCTTTAATTCGCCGTGTAATTCTTGCTGGTGTCAATTACAATGGCGTTACTCGCCTCGTCATAGTCCACGCCTAAGTTGAGCGCCTGCCCGATGTCGCGCAGCTTAAAGTAATTGCTGCCGTCTATGTTGTAAGCGGTGAACGTAATTTCCGTGCCGTCACAAACCACAAGCAACAGAAAAATCACTTCCACAGGGTGTCAAATTATAAATACCCTTTCCCAATTATTATACCTCCGCCTAATTGTTCTGCATGTGCCTTATAACCAGCTGTACCTGCATAACGCTCGAATGGTTCGTAAGCATCATCAGCACCAATGTGTCTGGTCTGTTGTAATCAATATCCATCAATCCAAATGCTAACAAACTTGATAACGAATTTAGATTTTCGGTAGTTCCATCAGTTAAGTTCTCAGCCGCCTTATCAACTGAGGTTGGCAGTTGAGTAGGTAGATTTGTCATTTCTCAATGTCCTGTCATGATAATAGCAAACCGCTCGCTACATACGGTTTTCAAAAAAACAATCAATCTCATATTGGTAATTATCAACATTTTGAGTTTCAATTATCGCAGCAACTAACCTGTTAATGGTTTGAAGTTCGCTCTCTGTCGGAATATAAAATGGTAATTTTTTTAAGTAATTTGCGGAATTATTTGCAGTAGGATTGATGGTGTGTATGAATTTATTTGCCACTTTAGAGTTTAAGTAAGCCAAAATATACTGCAAATATTTTTCATCATGAGGGAATATCCCTACAATGCTTTGGTCGAAAACCATCCCGGGCAATATCGTTGCCCTTATTTTCGAACTTTTCACCATTGGTAGAGCAATACCTTTACGAAAATAATATTGGGAGTTTTGAAAACGAGCCTTTTTATCATTGTTATAATGATGTAATGCGGGAGAAGTCCAGTCAATTAACCATTCATCCGCCGTCCGATAATAACTGGTTGATGAGCTACCCTTTACAATGGGAATATATTTTTTTGGACTATTGACAGGTTTGTTAGAATTGTGCGAGTAGTCAATCATAGACTTGTCTACACAAAGATAATCTGATAATGACTTCTTACTGATATGCGTTAGTGCCATAAACCTCTTATTATCCCCACAATATATTCCGGTCACACAGTTAGCCATGTCTGCGAGAGTATTTTTACATTCAACGATTTTTTTGTTTGTTTCTTCATCGCTGATAAAAAACGAATGGTCTTGATTATCAAATACGTCTCCTTGAAGCAAGTGTTTTGCAGAGAGATGATTTGGCCTTCTTTTTTTTGATAATAAAAATAAATCCTCGTCTGATTTAAGTCCTTGTAAAACTGTGAAACGATTATTATACCAATACTCCATAAATTCAGTTTTTTGCACAGTAATAATACACAGATTACTGTATCCAAAAGATACTCCCGGAAAAAACTTGCTCGGAAATATTACAATTTCCTTAATTAAGGTATTTTCCATGAGATATTTTCTTAGTTTTTTGTGATTGTGTAAGAATAAAAAAGTATCGGGAATAATGAAAGATAAAATCCCTCCCGCTTTAAGCAGAGAGACACATCTAAGTAAAAACAGCGAATAAGTTTCCTTGACATAAAACCCGTTATATTTCTGTTTTAATTCCGCCCGGCGACTATATTCTTGCCAACCTCCATATGGTGGGTTTCCAACGATTTTATCATAATATCCAAATTGGCTCATCTCGTCGAAATACGAATCCGTTAAGGTGTCGGTTTCTCTTATTGAAACATTATTTATTGAGGAATATTTTAATTTCATAATTTCGACCGCACTTGTATCTAAATCGCAAGCGTCAATTTTTAAATTTGGATGATATTGTAAAAGGGCATCAACGAACATTCCATCACCGCCGCATGGCTCTAAAACATGGTCGCTTTGTGTTGGGTTAATCATTGAAACCATGTATGAAGTTATATTATTGTTTTTTGTATAATAAGAACAATAAATATCACTCATAAGCCACCTCTTCTGTTACCATGTTAGGTATTTTATTAAGTCGTTAGTTTGTAAATATTCACGAAACTCTGACGAAATGTCGGCCTGCCAATCCATGTTTTCGAACATCCAATTCTTTAGGTCGAAGCCTGTAAATTCATGTATTTTTGCATATGTTTCATCAGCGCAGTAAACATCCCATAAACCAGATCTTTTTAGTGTTTGAAGATAATGATTATTTTCTTCCTCCTTTTGGCGCAGGAAAATTAGGTTGTTATGTATCTCAGGCAAAGATTTGTAAATACTTGCCACAAGAAGTAAGCGATTAGTGTTTCCTTTTTCATTGCTACTAAAACCGCTTTTATAATCAACATCGTAAAACTCATCTTCTTGCTCAAAATGCAAATCAAGCGTCAAATTAATGTTTCCACCATTATCAATCAAAGCCCAAATGGATTGATAATATTTAAGCAGCTTCTTTTTACCTACATCATCAATACTCAAGTTTGATATCAAATCATCGACTTCTTTTTTTAACGTATTTTTTACGTCTCCAATATCTGGCGGCGTATAAAGGCTTAATTCATTAAGCGGGTGCAAAAATGGAAGTTTACACATCGGTTCCCAAAGTTCCCCTATCCTCCGAGAAAATGCCATATACTCGTATGGCCATACAGCATTGCGATACTCAAGCATAACGATATAAGAAACATATGTAATGAGCAGTATTGCTTCCAACCGCTTATTTATCGAATAACCTTCAGACAAAACTTGCTCAATATATGCTTCTCTAATTTTATCCGCACAATTATTAAGCGCAGTAGCTTTCTTTTTGTAGCTCAAAGGCGTTCCCGAAACGCTTTCAAGAAAATCCGCCATCTGTTCTCTGAACTCACATAACAGTTGTGCTTTATCCACTTAGTTCTTATCCCTATCAGTTTTCAATTTCTGATTGTTTAGCGGTTTTTGTTCTACCATCAATAGGCTTCTGTGTGTTTTTCGGGATTAGCCATATTCGCCCCTTACGAACTGCTCCGAGTATTCTACCACTTGAACAAAGCG
>JAISDD010000259.1 GCA_031265005.1 Syntrophomonadaceae bacterium
TGTTCTTCATTGAGGAATATAGCTCTGGTTTTGGACGAATCGCGGCGAATAAAACCGGCTTCTGCCAGCTGCAGAAGATAAGTATGAGCCGTAGAACTGGATTTAAGTCCGACAGCTTCCGCGATTTCTCGAACTGAAGGAGGAAATCCGTTTTCATATATACATTTTTTTATATAATCGAGTACTTCTTGCTGCCGGCGTTTTAGAATGACTTTTTTACCCAAATTTTCATCTCCTTAATAAACTAATTTTATCATAAGTATAGAAAAGAAAACATATGTTCTCAATTAAAAACTAATGCGTGCGATAAATTTATTGGTATATATTTTTTTGTGTTTTTAATAAAATATTATCGCGCATAAAAAAATCTCAATTGGAATTAATGCGTTGATTTAAAAGATATAAGAATATTCAAAAAATTTTGACATTTTTGGTTGTATTTTTTACAATTTTATATTAAATTTAATACATAAAAAAGAAACTCAAGGAGGCTTTTTTGATATGGATGTTTTATTATTATCACGTTTGCAATTTGCCATTACAGCCGCGATTCATTTTATTTTTCCGGCGCTGACCATTGGAATGGCTTGGTTAAATGTGGTTTTTGTTGCAAGATATTTCCGCAGCGGCGATGTGGAAGACCAAAAACTTGCTAACTTTTGGATCAATGTTTTTACTTTGACATTCGCTTTAGGGGTTGCTACCGGGGTGGTTATGGTTTTTCAATTTGGAACCAATTGGGGTGATTACGCTCGTTTTGTAGGAGATATTTTTGGAGCCCCTTTAGCTGCTGAAGCGGTTTTAGCTTTCTTTTTAGAAGCGACTTTTCTGGGGGTTTTGGTATGGGGACGCAATCGTATCGGCAAGAAATTGTTTTTGGTTTCCAGTTTTTTAGTGGCTTTTGGCGCGACTTTATCGGCTTTTTGGATTATTGCCGCTAACTCTTGGCAGCAGACTCCGGCCGGATACAATTTAGTTAACGGGCGCCCGGAGTTAAGCGATTTTATTGCTGCGGTTTTCAGCCCTTCCACTATCCCGCGTTATTTACATACGGTAGATTCATGTTTGATAGCCGGTTCTTTGTTTGTAGTAGGCGTAAGCGCCTGGTTTTTATTGCGCCGCAAAAATGAAGAGTTTGCTTTGAAATCTATAAAAACCGCTTTAGTTTTTTTCCTGATTGCTTCTTTGGTTCAAGTTGCGCTGGGGCATTTACATGCGGTTCAGGTCGCGAATACCCAGCCTGCTAAATTAGCGGCTTTTGAAGGGATATTCGATACTGAAAAAGGCGCGCCTATGCTGATTTTCGGAATTCCCAACGAAGAGGAGGGAAAAATGGATGTGGCCATAGGCATCCCCAAACTGTTGAGTTTTATTGCGACCGGCGACCCGGAAGCTACTATACAGGGTTTGAATGATTTTCCTGAGGATGTCCGTCCGCCAGTAGCCCTTTCTTTCTATCCGTTTCATGTTATGTTTTATTTAGGGGGGTATTTTATCCTATTAGGCTTGATAGGTGTCTTTTATCGCGCCAAAAATAAGTTGCCAGAGGCTAAGTGTTTCTTAAAAATAGCCATGTATTCAATACCGCTTGGAGTTATTGCCTGTGAATTAGGATGGATGGCGGCGGAAATGGGCAGACAACCTTGGGTTGTATACGGTTTACTGAGAACGGCTGACGCGGTCTCATATAATGTACCGGCCTTTCAGGTATTGCTGTCTATTTTTATTTTCGTAGTATTGTTTGTAATTTTATGTTTAGTATATTTATTTTTATTGCGGAAAAAATTGGCGGCAGGGCCTGACGGATTGGACAGTTATAGTTTTGATGACGCCGATGCTAGTGTGGAAAATGCGGTAGGAGGAGGAGAATAGTATGGTGCTTCAAATAATATGGTATCTTCTGGTTGGAGTAATAATATCAGGCTATGCGATATTAGGCGGATATGATATGGGGGTAGGTTGTTTATATCTTTTTAATAAAGACAAAAAGGAAAGAGCCGGAATGATTAAGGCTATCGGACCTTTTTGGGATGCCAACCAAGTGTGGCTGATACTGGCCGGAGGAGCTATTTTCGCAGCTTTCCCCTTCGTGTTTGCTACTGTTTTCAGTGGTTTTTATTTGGCTATGATTTTAGTTTTAGTAGGTTTAATCCTCCGCACGGTCTCAATTGAGTTCAGGGCTCAGCTTGATACTCCGGGATGGGCGAAGATATGGGATTTGGCTTTTGGGGTAGGCAGCTTTATTCCTTCCATATTGTTAGGAGTGGCCATCGGCAATATTATGCGGGGAATACCTTTAGATGCGCAAACTAATTATGCCGGCTCCTTTTGGGGATTGTTGAACCCTTATTCTTTGCTGATGGGTATTTTTAGTTTAGGTTTATTTATTATGCAGGGATCAGGATTTTTAATGATAACCAGGCCTTTAATGATCAAGAAAATACAAAAATGGGCTAAAAACGCTTGGGTGTGCAGTATTGCTTTATTTGCCATTTTATCGGTAATAACTTTAATGGTATATCCTCATTTAGCAGTCAATTTACTGGCGATGCCGGTATTATTCATTTTCCCGCTGCTGGCTTTTTTAGGGCTGGCGTTTTATCCGCAATCGTTAAAAAGCAAGGGGAAATGGCGGCCGGTAATTACCTCATCCGTAACTTTGCTGGGACTGGTGGGCTTGGTTGGGGCCAGTTTATTCCCGCGTTTGGTTCCTAATTTCAATACGGTTGATCAATTTACATCTGCTTTTGCTGGTAGTGCTTCTTCAGTTCACCTGCAAAACAGCTTAACGGCTTTCAATGCTTCTTCCTCTCCGTTGACTTTAACAGTTATGCTAATTGTGGCCGGAATAGGAGTGCCTGTCATGTTGCTTTATACTATTTATGTGTATTCGGCGCTTAGCAAATCCGGCAGCGCAAATCAGGAGTTAGATAAAAATGTTAAAGTGAGTGTTTGATTTTAACTTATAGTGATTTTACCATTATTAAAAGAGTCTGCTGCCTGGCGGAAAGACTCTTTTTTTGTAATGTTTAATAGCAGTTTACGGTCTTGTAATATATTTTTGCTGGAGGCTGCGCGTTTGAGTTTCATTTTCCGCTGAAATGTTATAAAGTCTAATTAAGAATGTGTTTGATGTGTTATAAACGTGCGCGTTTTACTATGGAATTTTTTATAGAGCTTAAAGTATGCGAGCATATAAAAGGGCAATGTCAAAAAGTTTTAATTAAGGAGTTGCTGAAAATAAAAAAAGCGTATATTATCTCCACTGGAACGGAAATAACGTCCGGAGCCATTGTTGATACAAACGGGGCCTTTCTTGCGCGTAATTTGACCGAGGAGGGTTTTAAGGTAATAGGTTGCAGTGTGGTCGGGGACGATAAAGATTACATGCATAAGCTCTTTGTCAAAACATTACAGGAAGCGGATTTGATAGTTGCTTCAGGAGGTTTGGGCCCGACTTTGGATGATGTTACCAAGCACGCGCTCTGTCAGGCGCTGGATATGGAACTGGTGCTTGATGAAAAAGAAGAGGAAAAAATAAAACGCTATTTCCAGAAACGCGAACGCTCTATGCCGGACATTAATATTCGGCAAGCTATGTTCCCAGCCGGAGCGCAGCTGCTGGACAACAATTTCGGGACCGCTTCCGGAATGTATCTTTTGCTTCCTGAGCAAATGGTGGTTTTGCTGCCAGGCCCGCCCCGGGAATTGAAACCTATGTTTGAGCAAGAACTGCTTCCGGTTCTTAGGAAAAAATTCAATTTACAAGAAAAGAAAATTATCCGCAGAACAGTTAAAGTGTTTGGTCCAGGGGAATCGCAGGTGGAAACTATGCTTCAGCCTTTGATAGCAACTGCTAAGGGTTATTCTTTTGCTTTTTTGGCGGATGAAGGCGAGGTCCATATTAAAATTAATCTGGAGGAAGAATTTATTGCACAAGGCGATGTTTTGCTGAACAAAGCGGTGAGCGACATAGAAGATATTATGGGAGATAGTGTTTTTGGTTATGAAGAAGATACTTTAATCAGCCGCGTCTCTTTTTTATTGAAAGAGAAAAGGATGATGCTGTCGGTGGCGGAGTCATGCACTGGAGGGCTTTTAGCAAAAATGTTGACTGATCATGCGGGAAGCTCGGACTTTTTTTGGGGTTCGCTGGTGGTTTACAATAATGATGCCAAGAAAAAATTGCTGGGCGTAAATGAGAAAACTTTACTGGAAAAAGGAGCGGTCAGCGAGGAAGTTGCCGAAGAAATGGCCGTAAATATACGCCAGAGCGCTGGAACTGACATTGCCTTATCGGTTACAGGCATAGCCGGACCAGGTGGAGCGGCTGCCGGTAAATCGGTAGGGTTAGTTTTTATAGGTTGCGCGGACGATGAAGGCTGTTTGGTTAAAAAAATGAATTTTTCCGCTAATAGAGATTTTAATCGCTTGTTTTCAGCTAAAACCGCGTTGGATATCCTGCGCCGCCGTCTGGAGCATAAAGCATGAGAGTGTTTATCGCTATTCCTATAGAAAATGTACTCAAGGACAATATAGCGAAAATTACAAAAAACATAATGAATACCTCTGTAAAAATAAAATGGGTAGAGTATGAAAATTACCATTTGACTTTAAAGTTTTTAGGCGACGTCTCAGTGAGCCAGACGGAAAAAGTAATGAAAAACTTAAAGAATGTTTCCCAGAATTGCCCGCCTTATGAAATGATATTGCAAAATTTAGGATTTTTCCCGAATAACAAAAAACCTAAAGTGGTCTGGATGGGAATAAAGGAAGGAATTCCTCGAATACGCCGCCATTCGGAACTGGTTGATAATGCTGTGGCGCCTCTGGGTTTTGAAAAAGAACGGCGTCCGGTTTTTCACTTGACTTTAGGGCGAATACGTTCGGATATAACAGATGGCGAATATATCGCGCGGGTAGAAGAATTGGGAAAAAATATGGAACCTGTGAAATTGAATGTTGACAGGTTTGATTTAATGGAAAGCCGGTTAACCTCCAAAGGGCCTATTTATACAATTTTAGAGGAATATAAAATGGATGGAAATTAAGTTGACATATCTTATATGTATGAATTAAAATACAGACAACAGAACATATGTTTGGGAGGGAAGGCAGTGGATGATAACCAAGGAAAAATAGAAGCGGTAAATAACGCGATAAAACATATTGAAAAACAATTTGG
>JAISDD010000008.1 GCA_031265005.1 Syntrophomonadaceae bacterium
GGCCGTTTGAGTTAGATTAGCTTTTTCTGCGTTAAATCTCTTGGCCAGAGCCGATTTTTTACGAGCCGCCGTATTTTTATGCAGGATTCCTTTGCTTACCCCTTTATCGATTAAAGAAATAAGTTTAATAAAACTATCATGTGCTTGTTCTGTATCAGTACCTTGCATAGATACCTCGAATTTTTTGTAAGCAGTGTTCAAACGACTTTTCCGCGCTTTATTGCGCAAATGATTAGCTTCGGCCCTGCGAGCCCGCTTGGCAGGAGTTTTACTCTTCGCCACTTTTCCATCTCCTTATCTGATGATTGTTTAATGAAAATACTATAGCATTTACAGCGGAGAAGCGCAAGCATAAGTTGAAAAAATGATGGTTTATGGAGCAGGTTTTTCGTATTATTAAATGTTTTTTTGCTGAACATGAGCGTTTATCAAAATCCAATCTGGATGTTCCCGCAATAATTCCAATATGTCGTCCATAGTAAAATAAGGGTTGAGCGGATATAGGGCAGTGATGATTTTGCTGATCAGTAAAAAATCTTCTTCTTGGTCCACAGTCCAGCGGTGATGGCTCAAATCAACCGCGTGCCGCATGTTGCCTAAACGAAAAAGATGGGGGTTTTGGTAAATATACGGCGTTACATGTTCATGCTGAGAAGGAGTTTTAGCTTCTTTATATGATTTTTCCAAAGCCCAGAACGGGAAAACTTCTGCGGTGATACCTCTGGGATAAGAAGGAACTAAGAGCGTGGAAACGTAATCATATTTATCTTGGTTACGCAAATAAAACTCTATTTCCTGATCGACGATCAGCGGGTCGATCACTGGGCAGTCAGCTGTAGCTCTGACTATTATATCGGCTTGAATTTCAGAGGCGGCTAAATAATAACGTTCCAGTACATCGTCTTCAGAGCCCCGAAATATTTTTATACCTTTATTAAGGCAATATTCCGCTATTACATCGTCCGCTTTGTTTTTAGTAGTAGCTATCACAATGTCATCACCTAACCGGCAATGATTAAGACGTTCTAAATGATATTCCAGTAACGGTTTATTCAAAACTTCTTTCATCACTTTACCGGGCAAACGTTCAGAACCCATACGAGCCTGTATGATAATGGCAATTTTCATAATGTCCTCCTAAAAGTTAATACAAAATATCCCAGGTTATGGGAGTTCCTTTTTTAATATTTCTGAGCGCTGGTTTATCTATGATATCGTTTAAATATTTGGGCGGCAACCCGCCTGCCGGTCTTATAGACCTAATATTTTTCTCAGTTAAAAGGTCGCCGGCGTTTATATCTTCAATTGCGAATAAAGATCTTCCGAATAACTGATTTTTCCGTTTATTCTCTGTCATTTCATAAGAGATTTTCCCTAGCGCTTTTTCAGCTTCTCTGACTGCTTTGACCATGAGGCGAAATTCGGCCGCCTCTAAAGAAAATTCCGCGTCAGGACCCCCGATAGCTTTATCAAGTATAAAGTGCTTCTCTATGACTACGGCGCCCAAAGCGACAGAAACCACCGGAACGGTTATACCTAGAGTATGGTCCGACAAGCCTGTTTCTACGCCGAAAGTTTCTTTCATGTTGGGTATGGTTTTCAAATTGGCGTCTGCGATGGGGGCGGGATATGACGAGGTGCATTTTAACAAAATTATTTGCTGATTTCCCATGCGGGTACAGGCGTTGACGGCTTCTTCAATATCAGAAAGAGCAGCGATACCGGTGGAAATCATTACTGGTTTACCTTGGGCGGCAACGTATTCAATTAAAGGGATATCGGTTATTTCAAAAGAAGCGATTTTATAAGCCGGAACCTTTAAATTTTTCAGAAAATCGACCGCGGTTTTATCAAATGGGGTAGAAAAAAAAATCATACCTAATTCATGGGCATACGCTTGAAGTTCTTTTTGCCATTCCCAAGGGGTATAGGCTTCGCTGTACAAATCATATAGAGTTCTTCCGTCCCATAAAGTGCCGCCGCCTAATTTGAAATATTCGTTGTCGCATTTTATAGTAAGGGTGTCGGCGGTATAAGTTTGAATTTTAATGGCGTCCGCTCCAGCTTCTTTGGCGGCTTTAATAGTATTTTTAGCAATATCAATATTATGGCCGTGATTAGCGGACATCTCCGCCACAATCAAAACTTGTTCACCGATATGAAAATTTTCTATTTGCATTTTTCTAAATGATCCTCATTCTTTTTTTATAGCAATAATAACAATTATATATTATTATACAAAACTATTCTTCACAAATAAATGTTGCCTGACGCTGTAAGCACGTGCTTATGATTTTTTTTGATTAACAATTAAACAGGGCTTTCTTTGCTTTTTCTGCTTCCTGCCACGAAAAAATAAGGCGAAAGTAAAGGTTCAATACATTTTCATAGGCAATTTTCGAAAATAGCATTAGGAATTTATTTTTGACGCCGGTAATAATTTATAACTTTTTTGACTGCCTTAATAACATCCTGAGCGTCTTCGTCGGACATAGACGGGAACAAAGGCAGAGTTATAATTTCCTGGTATACTTGTTCCGCTTGCGGGCATAAACCTGCTTCATAGCCTAAGCGCTTATAATAAGGATGAAGATAAACCGGAATATAATGAAGATTCACTCCGATATTTTCCGCGCGCAGCGCTGCGAATACAGTATTGCGGCTGACGTTTAATAATGGCAGCTTCAAGCGTATAACGTATATATGCCATCCGGAAGCGGCATAGTCAGCTTCGCAAGGAACTATGAGCTCATCCATTGCAAGAAACGCTGCGGAGTATATTTGGGCCAGATATCTTCGGCGGCTGATAAAAACGTCGATTTTTTTGAGCTGACTGCTTCCTAAAGCGCTTTGCAAATCGGTAAGACGATAATTATAACCGAGAAATTGCTGTTCATAATACCAAGAGCTCTCAGTTTGAAGCGAAAGTTCCGTTTCCCGGGTGATGCCGTGGGCTCTGAACTGAAGCATCCGCTGGTAATAAGATTCATTATTAGTAGTGACCACGCCGCCTTCACCAGTGGTAATGGGTTTGACCGGATGGAAGCTGAATGCTGTCAAATCAGCGTTATTGCCTACTTTATTGCCTTTGTAAGAACTTCCTAAAGCGTGAGCGGCATCTTCGATAACGATTAAATTATGTTTGCGGGCTATTTTATTTATTGCGTCCATGTCCACTGATTGCCCGGCAAAATCCACTGGGATCAGAGCTTTAGTTTTAGGAGTGATTTTCCGCTCGATGTCGTGGAGGCCGATATTGAAAGTTTGAGGATCGATGTCAGCAAATACGGGGATTCCGCCGCAGTATAATATACAGTTGGCGGAGGCGGCAAAGGTCAGGGGACTTACAATCACTTGATCGTCTTTACCTATGCCCGCCGCGAAACAAGCCATATGAAGCGCCCCTGTTCCGCTGGAGACAGCTACCGCATATTTTGCTCCCACATATTCGGCGATTTGATTTTCGAATAATTGCACATAAGGGCCGGTAGTCAGATATTCGCCTTTTAATACTTCAACCACATTTTGAATATCATTATCATCGATAGATTGGCGCCCATAAGACAAAATGCTGTTTCTGGTCGGGGGACCGCCGTGAATAGCCAATGGTTCCATAGTACTTCCTCGCCTTACATTAATTTATGCGTTTTTTAACATATAAAAAGCCTCCGGTAAAAAATCAACATAACATATTTGGTAAAATGCTAGCGGCTACTAATTATTGGAGATATAGTTGGCTTTTATCCCGCCGCCTGAAAAAGCTGGAGACTTTTTGCTGAATCACAAAAGATCATATTTTTTACGGCCGCGTTTGATTTTAATACTAATCCGCATACCCCTGCAGGGCACACGTTAGTACATACTATTTTCCTTAGCTGCAGGCAAATCTTGTGACCTTTAGGTTATATTTGTCTGCGTTTTTAATAGAGAATAAGTATAACATATTTCTATAATTATCAGTTTTATTAATAAAAAAACCAAGCATTAAATTATAAATAATACTTGGTTTTTGAAAATCAGATGCAATGATTGTTACATCAAAGTAATTCTTGCGTTATTATTGCTGAACGCCTTCTGCTGTTTCGTTTTGCGCTTCGGCGGCGTCATTATCGGTAGTATCAGCAGCAGCCTCGGTTCCTTCTGCCGCCTTATCAGCGTCAGTTGGTTGTTCCGGTTCCGGCGGCGCTTCCGGGGCAGCTTTGGAAACGCTGACAACAACAGTGTTATCATCAACGATGGTAAAACTTACAGTAACGCCATCTTTTACAAATTCATTCTGATTTTTAGCTTCTGTGGTAGTAACCGCCCAATCACCGGTTGTTAAAAGCTCATAATACTTTTGCAGCTGTTCAATTTGGGCAGCGTCTTCAGCAGAATAAGCAAAACTGAAAGTTAATAAGCTGGCAGTGTTTTCAGTTACGGTATAATCAGCTTCAGCCAGAGCGGCATATTTAACATAGTTTGTTAAAGTGGGAAAATTCAAATAAGCATCTCCGGTAAAGTCCTCTTTAGGTTCGTCTACTACCGGCGGGGTAGGTTCAGGAGTTTTGGTAGTAATATTAATGGTACGGGTGTCGTTATCCCAAGCAACTTCCAAATCAATAGCTTCGCTTATGAATCTTATGGGGACCATAGTTCTGTCGCCTAAAATCTTAGCGGGAACGTCTAAAGTCGTTTCTTCTCCGTTAACGGTAGCTTTAACTTGGTCGATGATCAAAATAATTTCATACTGAGCATTTTTAGCGGTTACAACCTGAGTAGCCTCGTCATAACTTACAGTCAAACCTAATTTTTCAAAAATAGCTCTGGCAGGTACTAAAGTACGGCCTTCTTCAATAACCGGGGGCTGATCGAAGACAATTTCCGAGCCGTCATAGTAAGCTTTTATTACCGAAGCGGAAGTAACTACAACTTCCTCGTCGGCAGCCCACGCCGAAGAAGCCGCAGTTCCTAATCCAATAATTGCGGCCAACAACAATACCAATAATTTTTTCATTTTTCATCCTCCTACATTTTTATATGATCTTATGTATTAAAATTATAAAACAAAAATCACAGATACGCAAAATATATCGTAAAAAATAGTATTTTTTTATATTTTAAAAATTATGGCCTCGTTTCATATCATTATTCGTAAATTCTCATATAATGGGACATTAAATCCTAATTTGCGGTATAAAGTACTGCCTTCCGGAGTTGCGTGCAAGTCTACCAGTGAAACGTTTTTGGCTTTTGCTTCTTTGAGCAGACGCTGTATTAATTGAGTGGCGATACCTTGTCTTCTAAAAGGGGGATAAACCAATACATTTAGTATAGTTCCAGTTTTCCCGTTTGCAAAAAGCGGATGGGCGGGTTTGTGAGATATTATTAAAAAAGCTGTTCCGGCTACGTTTTTTTCTAATTCGAATAAAAGCGCCACCAAGTCCGCGCTGTTTAAATACGATCTGAAATAATCGGTAAGTTCAGTTGTTAATGAGCGATGTTCTTCAGCGTTGACAAACTCGTTTAAACTATGTAAAAAATCAAAGCGAAGTTTTATAAGAAGCTCCAGATCGTTTATGCCAGCTTTTCTGATCACAGATCATACCTCTTTTTATTTGCTTTATAATTTATGAATCAATCCGGAACGGAAACATATATTTGTCATGTGTTAAATTAAAACTGAGAATTTCCAGATTGACGGAAAAATCGACATGGCGCAATATTACATTATCTGGGACTTTAAGTACTTTGGGAGAAAAATTCAAGATGGCTTTAATGCCCGCAGCTACCAGTTGATCCGTAACTTCTTGAGCAGCATCGGCAGGAACGGTTAAAATGCCTATGGATATGTCGTTTTCCTGCACCTTGTGAGCTAAAGTATCAATAGTATCCACTTGTATATTCATCATATGCGTCCCGATTATCTTTTTTTCAATGTCAAGGATAGCTTTGATTCTAAAGCCACGGTCGATGAATCCTTGATACAGGGCTAAGGCCGAACCGAGCTTACCCGCGCCTATGATTATAGTATTCCATGCATGGTTTAATCCTAGAATTTTTATTATGTAACCGTATAGCTCATCGACCTTATAACCGACTCCGCGCATACCGAATTCTCCAAAATAAGCCAGATCTTTACGAACTTGAGCGGAACTTACACCGACGCCTTTTGCTATTTCGCCGGATGATACGGTTTTAAGCTGTTCGTTGAGAAGCTGTTTTAAAAAACGAGAATAAATGGAAAGCCGTGTAATAGTAGCTTCAGAAATCTTATAAACCTTCAAATTGTGCCACTCCTTAATTGAAAAATAATAGAACCGAGAAAATAAATATAACCAATGCATTGAAAATAAACAGGGTACTGGAGTTTATAAATTATTGTTTTAAATAGCAATTTTTCATTTTATCGTAACGGCAAAATTATCCTTGATTTACTATTGTCCTTCAAAAGCGCCGATTATAATGTGAACAATTAATTTTATCATGAATTTTCAATTATAAGCTAGCGTTAGTTTAATTACTTATAAAAATGTTTGACCCAATCAATAATAGGAGCCAGCATGTAAAAAGAACCGCTAACCAACATATAATCGTCATTTTGCAACATCTTTAAAGCAATTGCAAACGCTTCGGAAATATTTTCGCATCCCTCAATATTATTGCTGTTAAAACCGTCTATTGAAGGCCATTCCCGCCAATGTTTGGAGCGCTCGGTATTAGGATTAGTGAAAATAACAAATTTAGTATTTTCTAACAAAGGGGTCAGAAAAGAAAATTTATCTTTATCATCTAATAATGTACATATTAAAATTTTTTGGCGGCGCGGATATAATTCATTTAAAGATTTAGCTAAAGCGGCGGCTCCGTGTCCATTGTGGGCGGCGTCGGCGATGATCATAGGTTCATTTTGTAAAATTTCTAATCTTCCTGGTAAATATGTTCTGGAAAAAGCTGTTGTGATATGTTCAGTTTTTATAATATAACCTTTGTTTTTCAAAACCAAACAAGTAAGAAAAGCAACAGCGGCGTTTTCTATTTGATAGCCGCCCCGTAAAGATAAAGAAGTTATTTCAATAGTTTCATTTTGGTATTGCATGACTAGATTGCGGCTCAGGTCGGAGTTAAGGGAGTTTTTCAGGATGTTGACATCGCTTATGGAATATAGCGGGGCGTTTTGTTCTTGAATTCGCTGGGAAATGACCGGCCAGGCTTCGGGATGAATGTTGCCTGTTATTAGCGGGACGTTTCGTTTAATAATTCCGGCTTTGTTTTCAGCGATCAAAGAACGGGTATTCCCTAAAAAAGTTAAATGGTCCAGTTCTGTATTGGTTATTACTGCGGCTTCCGGTTCGATAACGTTGGTGGAATCAAAACGGCCGCCCATCCCCACCTCAAGAACAACTATGTCAACTTTTTCATCAAAGAAATAAGCGAAAGCCGCAGCTGTTAATTTTTCAAATTCTGTAGGCCAATATATTTCGTCCAATTCAGAGACGATGTGCTTATTGATATTTTTTAAATAATTAATCAGAGTTTCTGCCGCAATGGTTTTTCCATTAACAACAAAACGCTCTTGATAAGAAAAAATATGGGGAGAAGTAAATTTCCCGACTTTATAGCCGGCTTGCAGTAAGGTTTCGGCCACAAAAGAGGACACGGAACCTTTACCGTTAGTACCGGCTATGTGTACGTAAGCCATTCCCTGTTCCGGGTGGCCCATAACAGCCAATAATTTTTCTATGCGTTCCAAGCCTAGTTGAATGCCTGCGCCGGCATATTCATTTAAGGATTGGACTACTAATTCCTCAATACCTGCAGACGTTTTAAAATACCTTCTTTCTTGATTTCAGCTTCTTGCAGTTTCGCTCTTTCTTTATCAACAACATCTAGAGGAGCTTTAGATAAAAATTTATCGTTATTCAGTTTACCGGCGGATTGTTCAAGTTCTTTGGCGATTTTGCCTAATTCTTTATTTAACCGGTTTATTTCTTGCTCCGTATTTATGATTCCTTCTAACGGGATATACAAAACGCTATCGGTAAACTGAGCGGCAGCGGCTTGAGTGGGCGGGCTGGCCAAATGATTTTCGGTTTTTATATTTTCCACCCCGGCCATAGTTTTTATATATAATTGGTTATCAGCAACCAAATTGATAAAATACTCGTTTGAGGATACTAACAATATATCAATTTTAGTTCCCGGATTGATCGTAAATTCTCCGCGAATATTACGGATAACTTTAATTAGTGTCATGACCTGCGTCATTTCCTCTAAAGCTGAAAGCTGTATAAGAGCAGGGTCCGTTTGGGGCCACGCGTCCAACATGATAGTTTCGCTTGCGCCGGGTAAATTATGGTATATTTCTTCAGTTATGAACGGCATAAAAGGATGGAGCAGGCGCAATATTTCCGTTAAGGTTGTGTACAATACATTTTGAGCGATAAGACGTTCATGAGGGGCAAAAGTTTTTGACAGGCGCGGTTTGACCAGTTCGATATACCAATCGCAAAAATCATCCCAGATAAAATCATATAAAATTCTGGCCGCTTCTCCTAATTCATAATTTTCTAAATGCTGATTTATTTCTGCTTTGCGCTGCTGTATGCGTGTCAAGAGCCATCTGTCCGCTAATTGCAGTTCAGAAGATTTTATATCTGTGTACTTATAACCGTCTAAGTTCATCAGCACAAAACGCGCCGCGTTCCATAGTTTATTGGCAAAGTTGCGTGTATTTTCAACTTTTTCCCAATTAAAACGGATGTCATTGCCGGGAGTGACCCCGGTGATCATGGAAAAACGCAGAGTATCAGCGCCAAATTGGTTAATAACGTCTATAGGGTCTATGCCGTTGCCTAGCGATTTGCTCATTTTACGCCCCTGCTGATCCAAAATCAGCCCGTGGATATTGACATTATAAAAAGGAATTTGGCCGGTGTGCTCCAAGCCGGAGAATATCATGCGGGCTACCCAGAAAAATATAATATCCCGGCCGGTCACTAGCACTGAAGTAGGATAAAAATCTTGCAGATTTTGCGTTTTCTCCGGCCAACCCAGAGTTGCAAAAGGCCATAAAGCGCTGCTGAACCAAGTGTCCAGTACATCTTCATCCTGTACTAAATTATGAGAAGCGCATGACGGGCAGGCGGCAGGGTCGTCTTTGCTGCATATTATCTGACCGCAGGACTGGCAATACCATACTGGTATCCGGTGTCCCCACCATAACTGACGTGAGATACACCAGTCACGGATGTTTTCCATCCAGCCGGTATATATTTTGGTGAAACGCTCCGGAATAAATGTAATGCTGCCATTTACTACGGCCTCTAAAGCAGGCTGCGCTAAAGGTTTCATTTTGACAAACCATTGTTTGGATATCAAAGGCTCAATTATAGCGTTGCAGCGCTGGCAATGCCCGATGGTATGGTGGTGATTTTCTGTTTTTACCAGTAAGTTTTGTTTCTCCAGGTCGCTGAGAACTTGCCGGCGGCACTGTGACCTTTCCAAGCCTTCATATTTACCGGCGTTTTCGTTCATGTAACCATTAGTATTCATGACTGTGATCTGGGGAAGGTTATGACGCAGCCCCATTTCAAAATCGTTGGGATCGTGCGCAGGTGTTACCTTTACAGCGCCGGTGCCAAAGTCAATATCAACATATTCGTCGGCAAAAATGGGAATCAGCCGTTCGGTCAAAGGTAAACGCACTGTTTTGCCTACCAGGGATTTGAACCTTTCGTCGCCGGGATTTACCGCGACGCCGGTATCGCCCAAAATAGTTTCCGGCCGGGTGGTGGCGACGGTCAGATATTCGCCGCTGTTATCCAAAGGATACTTGATATACCATAAATGTCCGTCATGTTCTTCATGTTCCACTTCTATATCTGAAATGGCGGTATCACACTGAGGACACCAGTTTATGATATAATTGCCCTGATAAATCAAATTTTTATTATAAAAATTGACAAAAACTTCCCGCACGGCTTCGGAATATTTTTCATCCATGGTGAAGCGGGTAAGCGACCAATCGCAAGAAGACCCTATCAAACTTAACTGGTTGCTTATCCGGTCTCCGTATATATCTTTCCATTGCCACACGCGTTTTAAAAACTCTTCGCGCCCTAAATCTTCTTTGCTTAAAGATTCGGCGGCCAAAGCTTCTACTATCCGTGCTTGAGTCGCGATACCGGCATGGTCGGTTCCCGGAAGCCATAAACACCTGTAGCCCTGCATCCTTTTCCATCTTACCAATATATCTTGTAAAGTATTATCTAAAGCGTGTCCCAGATGCAAAGAACCAGTTACGTTAGGAGGCGGCATAACTATAGAAAAGGTTTCCTTATTTCTGTCTGCCGCCGGTTTAAAATAATCGTGGTCTTTCCAATAAGCGTACCATTTGTTTTCTACTTGCGCCGGATCATAAACAGGGTCTAATTGAATTTTGTCATAGGGTTGCATTTTTATTCCTCCACTTCAGTATCTCCATGACTCTGGAAGGCTTATTTGCTGTGGCGTTCATCTGCCGCCTCCATCTTGCGTTTCTGCTAATGCGGACACTGTGGCCGCACTCATTCGTCTAGCATCAGAGACTTTTTCTTAGCCTTTTGTTTCAATTCAGCCAACCGTTCTTTTTCCACTTGGGCAATGCTCTTTTCCGGATTGGGCAAATCTTCCGGCATCGTGCCGCCGACCCGCTCAATCGCCGCCCGCACTTCACGCCCGACGGCATGATGTGTAGCGTTGGCTTCGGGAGCAGCGCTTACTTTGTCGCGCTTCAGCTTTTCCTCTGTCTGCGATATGCGGAAAAGATTGGCGATAAGCTCCGTGCTGCCCATAAAGTCAAGTATTTTATCGCGGACGGGCAGTTTTTTGCGGGCGTGGATGTCGTCAACTGTCAGACCGCCGTACAAGCCCATATATCCAGCGTTCTGAAATATGGCAAACTCCTCGTTGGTAATCACGCCTGCGTCATATGCCGCTTCCGCAAGCATTTGATTCCACTGTTTGATGTCTCCCCGTATGACAAGCCGCCGACTGTCTTCGTCCAGTTGGTTGAACCTGTCCGCTATTTCCTGCCGATATGTCTGTATGGCGAAATAGGTTTGTCCAAGCGCAATGACCTCCTTGCGCGGATCGCCGTTCTGCACGATGAGATAACAGGCGTAGCGAGAAAGCTCATAATCTTTGAGCGGCTTCGAAGTTGCGCCAGCTTCTACGATTTTGCTGAGGTCAGCAAAATCGTAAACGATATCATGGCCGCTGTTGTTGCAGGCTATCATCGCCTTGTCAATGACCTTGGTAAAGTTGCGCCATTGCGTGTAATCCAATACCAGTGCAAGTTCACGGGCGTACCAATACTCGCTCCCATCATCGCGGACGTGCTTGATGTCCTCAAACCGCTTGTATTCCACTGCTTTGAGTTCACTCATGGCGACACCTCCACCAGCCTAAATTTTCTTTTTTTTCGTCATCGAGTATTTCCGGCGGTATTGGTATGTTCCTGACCTTGCAGAAGTCAAGGAAACTCTTTCGTCCCAGTTGACTTGGCTCGACCGCTTTTTTCTCCCAACGGTTGATGGAGGAAAAGCTGACATTAAGCTCTTTCGCCAACTCACGCTGGCTCATCTCCATTTCACGCCTGATTTTTCTCATATACTCAGGTAAAGTCATGACAACACCTCCCATCGGTAAATACTCATTTGCGTACTATTATAGCAGATGAGCTTACCAAAACGGAGCTTGAGAGGGTAGGCAAAACCTTTGGCCTGGACTGATGAAAAAAATCCGAAATACCCTTTACATTATAAATCTTAGTATCACTGCACTGCAACAAAAAAACAAGAAAACGCCCGGCAGGACGGTGACCGCTCTGCCGGGCGCGTTTAACGTATGGTTTTTATTCAGGAGGCCTGCGTTTTTTCGCGATATGACCGGGCCTATTTTTATTTAATTTGCCGCTTCGATAAACCTGTGCAGCATAGAAGCCACCTCCGCGCGGGTAGCGCTGCCGCTGGGGTCAAAAACATTGTTTGGCTTGCCGCTGACGATGCCGCCGCTGTAAAGCGTCTGCACGGCGTTTTTCGCGTATACCGCGATGCCGCTTTCGTCAGCGAAAGTCTGGTACTGGAGCGTTACCGGGAATTGCTTGCCCGCGAAATTCGCGTAGTTGGTAATGATGACCGTCAGGTCCTGTCTGCTGATCTGTGCGTCCGGAGCGAAACGGTTATCTCCGACGCCGGACACTATGCCGGTTTCTTTCGCCCATTCAATGTAAGGAGCATAATACTGCCCCGCCTGTACGTCGCTGAAGCTGCTGGAGCTGTAAGTTCCGGCGCTAACTCCGTAAAGCCGCCCCAGCACCGTAACGATCATGCCTCTGGTTGTGGAAATATTTGGGCTGAAGGTGGTGGCGGAAGTACCCGCGAACAGTTGGTTTTCGTGGACATATTTCACATCGCCGTAAAACCAGTCCGCTTCGTGCACGTCGGTGAACGGGTTATTCCATACGGACGCGGCTGCAAAGGTTGGTTCGGTTTCCGGAATAACAGGCGTTTGTTCACTTTTCTGAGTTTCGGAAGTTGAGGCGCTGCTGCCGGATGAACCGCCGCCGCCTCCTCCACCGCCACCGGAGGATGAACCACCGCTGCTCCTGGTAGAGGATTGTATTATTTCCTCCACCGTAATATCGTTGTCGCTTAACATATCGGAAGTGTATACTTTATCGTCAAGCGTAAGTGTAACGGTTGTATCCTTTAAGCCGTGAATCGTAAGATTTTTTTCGGAAAATAATGAAGTAATTTCATTATCCGCCTTTCCGGAAGCCATTATTGTTGAGTACTTGCCTTCGTCGCTTATGAATGAATGGGTTACGGTAATTTCTTCGTCCAGCACATTATCAATATTTACGTTGCTTGCGACATCCTCGATTGTGAAACTGAGTGCGGCTCCAGCAGGGACATAGGCAGATACGCCTCCTTTATCCCCGCTCACAGAAAACTCCGAATCCTGTCCAATGTCGCTTATTTCCACCGTGTTTGACGATGTTGACCAATAAGAATATAAGGGTTGACCGGCATCGCTACCATTGTCCTCACTTACCCGAATTGGAAGCAATAAATCCCCTGTCACAGTATAGCCATTTACCATGAATTCAGTCATTCCATCTGAATATCTAAACTGGCTGGCTGACGTTTGAATGAGCGCACTTGTACTTGGTTCTTTAGAAACGTTTAGCGAATTAAACGCGCCATAAACCATATTGACCGGAGTAGAAAACGCTAGGGCATCATACTCAGGATAATCGGGATTGCTCCATCCTGTATAGGAGCCATCGGTCTTGTACAAATAAACATATTTTTTATCATTCGGGAAATTTGAATCATTGACAGCGATCTTCACTTCTGTGGCAGATTGACTTTCAATGCCCAAAACATATACAGCATGACCTGCCCCCTTCCCTTCAATGCTAAACATAGTAATAACGACCGGTACTCCCGCACCGGATTCAAATTCGCGTATTGTGTCATAAAGAAGTTCATAATTACGTATCCTGACATTATTGTTATCGCCATTGCCAGTAACGTTATTTATTCGTTGCATCACCTCACTCTCCGAAGATTGAACAAGATACGCATATTTGATAAAATCGGCGGCGGTTATACTTTCTTCCCCGCCAAGTTCAACGGTTAATATGTCATCGTTCCAGACGTATTTTGGCACAAGCATTTTGAGTTCCGTGTTTCGGGCAGTCAAAGGAACGTCTTTAAGATATTGTGCGCCGAATGTTGAAACGTCAGGCATACCGGCGTTGATGGCCGCTGTCGTGGCCGCCATGCCAAAACATTGTCCTCCCGTACCTTTATCTTTATCACCAGCATATAGTTTGCTGCCCAATATTTCACCAAACAGATTGGTGTAATATCGTTTATCAATCTCGGTTTGTTGATTTCTGAATTCCCATCTATCTGTGTCGAAATTGACGGCATTGTTTATATTCATGATCTCAACGGGGGAAAGCTTATCTACCGTTGTGCCGTCGCCAAGCATACCATATATGTTCCACCCCCAGGTCCAAAGGAAACCATCTGTCTTGATGACCGCTGTATGATCTCCTCCTGCACTGACGGCTGCCACGTCATCCATAATCTTAACGGGCGAAAGTCTGTCCACAGTTGTGCCGTCACCCAACTGTCCGTACTCATTGGATCCCCAAGCCCAAAGGGAACCATCCGTCTTGATGGCCGCTGTGTACTCCGCGCCTGCGCTGGTAGCCGATACTGCGTCCATAATCTTAACAGGCGAAAGCCTGTCCACAGTTGTGCCGTCGCCCAGCTGTCCCTTCCCATTCCACCCCCAAGTCCATAGGGAACCATCCATCTTAATGGCTGCAGTATAATTTGTTCCTGTACTGACGGCTGCCACGCCGTCCATAATTTTCACAGGCGTAAGCTTATGATCGCCCATCGTACCATCGCCAACTGTTCCAATGATATTGTTCCCCCAAACCCAGAGAGAACCGTCTTCCTTGAGGGCTGCCGTGTGTGACACTCCGGTACTGACTGCGATCACGCCCTCCATAATCTTAACAGGGGAAAGCTTATCCACCGTCGTGCCGTCGCCAAGCTCACCGGCCGAATTCCACCCCCAGGTCCATAGGGAGCCGTCCGTCTTGATAGCCGCCGTGTGATTGGCTTTCATACTGACAATCATCACATTATCCAGAACCTTTACAGGCGAAGCCTTTTCATTCGTCGTGCCGTCGCCAAGTTGGCCAAGGTCATTTCGCCCCCAAGTCCAGAGAGAACCATCCGTCTTGATAGCGCCCGAGTGAAAAAAACCTGTATTTACGGCAGTCACATCGTCCATAATCTGCACAGGCGAAGTCGTCCCCCCTGCTGTGCCGTTACCCAATTTGCCGAAGCCATCATGTCCCCAAATCCAAAGCGAGCCATCTGCCTTGACGACTGCTGTATGGTAGGCTCCCGCGCCCACAATATGTGCGCCTAAGATCTGCCGAATGTCTGCCGCGAATCCGTTACTGTTTTCTGCCACAGTCACAATCCCGTCGCCGTCAGGCACAGCGCTTTCAGCGAACGCAGGAACAGCAGCCGCGGATATGAGCGTCAGGCACATAACCAGCGCCAGTATCACGCTCAAGATTTTCATCCTAACATATTTTTTTCTTTTCATAATGTTCCTCCTTATTGTTTTTTTC
>JAISDD010000257.1 GCA_031265005.1 Syntrophomonadaceae bacterium
ATGAACTTATCCTGGAATGTCCCAAAGAAGCCGCCGAGGAAACGGCCGCGCTTGTCCGGGATCAGATGGAAAACGCCGTTCCGCTTTCCGTGCCCCTGCGGGTAAGCGTGGAAAAAGGAAAACGATGGGGAGAATTTCATTGATTCGCAAGCAGGTCCATACCACTTGATCGTCTTCCGGCCCACGTATTACTTTTATGGCCATGGTTACAAGCAAGAATATTGCTGACATGGCTGGAGTCTCCCGGGGAACAGTAGACCGGGCGCTCAATAACAGGGGAAATGTTAAAGAGACAACAAAACAAAAAATACTTGAAATTGTAAAGCGTCTGGATTATAAGCCGAATAAAGCGGGTCAGATTCTTGTTAACCAGCAAAAAAATATCAAAATCGGATGTATTATCATTGATGCCGCAAACCCGTATTATGATGAGCTGCTTAGAGGCATAAATCAAAAAGTCGAAGAATATTTGTCCTGGGGCATTGAGGTTATTGTAAGACGGGTAACCTTTGAAAGCAAGGCCCAATGTGAGTGTATCGACGAATTTCTGACAATGGGTATCAGCGGGCTTGTGATCCAGCCCGTTAATGAGGTCCCCCTGGCCCAGAAACTAAGGCAGCTTTTCGACGCTGGGATTCCGGTGGTAACAATGAATACCACTGTTAACGATTTAACCCCCCTGTGCCATGTGGGAAATGACTTTTTTACCTACGGAAAAACCGCCGCCAATCTTCTTGAAATGCTGACCGGTGGAAACTGTCATATCGGGATAATTACGGGATTTCACAATGCCCAGTCCCATTCAGACCGTATCAAGGGATTTCAGGAATACATCCGTGACACGCCAAAGATGAAAATCACCTCTATAGAAGAAAATTTGGATGATGACATTGAATCTTTCAGGGTTACTCAGAAAATACTGCAAAACCACCGGGATGTGAACGCTCTTTTTCTGGTAGCCGGCGGTGTAGACGGTGCTTGCCGGGCCCTAAAAACTTTTTCTGATTACCGAAAGGTAAAGGTTGTCTGTTTTGACGTTTTACCTTCGACAAAGCTGCACATCCTGGACGGAACGATACAGGCCGCCATCTGCCAACAGCCGGTGATCCAGGGAACAACTTCTTTGGAAGTTCTCTTTAAGTATTTAATTGATAAAAAAGAGCCCCTGGAACGGCATTTCTGGACAAACATCCAGATTAAGGTCAGGGCAAACCTTGAGGCGTGAAAAAATTTGATCAAAAGTCCTTGCTTTATTGAGTAAGGGGTGTTATAGTGATGTACCGTTCACGTGAACGGTATAATCTATTTAACCTAAGGAGTTGTCTATGAAATCAAGAGTATTAGGAGCGGTTATCTGTGCTATTTTAACCATAACCTTTTTTGCCGGTTGTTCAAAAACCTCAACTGCAGGTTCCGGGACCGCTTCGATTCCTAACGCCGGGGTCTACCCCGACGGCGGTCATTACAAAGCCGAGAGTAAATCTGAAAAACCTCTTCGTATAGCGTTTCTTGGCTGGGCCAACAATCCTTTTCATGACGAAATTCAAAAGGGTGTTGAAGCGGCCAGAACGTATCTTGCGGCCTATAACTGTAATGTCGAATATGTCGTCATGGGCGAGGATATTACGCTGCCTTATGCTATCGCGGCGATAGAGAACGCCATCGCCAAAAAGTATGATGGCTTTGTTTGTATACCGGCTTTTGACGGTACAGAAGTTCCGATAGACAAGGCTGTAGATTCAGGCATGGTGGTTGTAACTACGGTAGCGGAAAGCACAAGACCCAGTAAGCGGCTGGCCTTCTATGGGCAAAACGGCTATGATGCCGGAACTCTTGCGGGTAATCTCATAGCGGACTATATGGACGGCTCGGGAAAACTTGGCGTTATTACCGGTGTTCTGGGAGTTACCCAGCATGAGATGAGGAAGAACGGCTCTTTGGATTATATCGCCAAAAACAATCCCGGGATCAACGCAATAGGCGTTTGGGAAAATAACGACAAAGCCGAGACCGCATATTCACTTACGAACGATATGTTAACGGCCAACCCGGATTTAAAATGCATTTATGTAACCGCTGGCGGACCTTTCGGCGCGGCCAAGGCGATACAGGATGCCGGGCTTACAGGTAAAGTCGGCGTTGTTGGATTTGACTGGCTGCCGGATTCCCTCAAGTACGTGGCTTCCGGCGAACTAATTTCCCTAATCAGCCAGGATCCGTTCGGAATGGGTTTCGACACCTGTGTAATGGTGTATAATAATGTTGTATCCGGTATCAAACCGGAATCGGACATTATTTACAACGAACCTCTTGTGGTAACTCCCGATACGCTTATGGAGCTGGTTCCTGACTACAAGTCCTGACGAGCGGGTTCAAACGGCTTAAGCGCAGTGCGGGTTTATCCTGTACTGCGTCCGCCATGGAGGATTTGTGATATGAAGAATGGCAATTTGAGTTTACAGGGCAAAGAATTACTCAAGGCTGACGAATTGGGCATTTTAGCGGCGCTTGTGGTATTATGTACGTTTCTGTCTTTATACAGTCCTTTTTTTCTTTCAGTAACAAACATAATGAACGTATTACGTCAATTTGCCATTTACGCGATTTTGGCAACAGGCCAATCAATGATAATCATATCAGGCGGACTTGATTTGTCTGTGGGCACGTCAATGGGACTTATGGGAGTACTTTGCGCTTATATGTCGACCAATCTTGGTATGCCTGCCATAGCTGTGTTTCCCATCACGCTTGTTTTCGGCGGCCTCTTTGGCGCGTTCAACGGTCTTCTGGTAACAAAGGTCGGCATGAATCCGTTTATCACCACACTGGGTACCCAAAATATGGCCAGAGGCCTGGCATTGCTTATTACAGGCGGAACGCCCATTTGGCTTGAATCAAAACTTGTTTTTATCGGCGGCGGTTA
>JAISDD010000088.1 GCA_031265005.1 Syntrophomonadaceae bacterium
CCAGTTGGTTTATATCTGAATACGAAACGGCTGTTCCGCTCAAAATTACTTTCTCGCTTATCTCAACTGCTGTAATATACAAGCCGGCCGTTATTGCTTCTTCAATCTTCGCGATTAAAGTAATGTTGATACGCTCGCTTCCGGACAATACGTTTAACTGATTAAATTTCCTTTGCTGCGCCTCCAGCAATTCATTGGATAAATTATCAGAAAACCCCGAATAAAATTCTCCCATTTGCGCCGTCAGGTTCCGGTTAAGGGCTGTTTCATGTTGAAGTTTAAACCCATAATAAACGTACAAACTGACCGCCGTCACTGCCAATATCGCCAAGCCGCCCAACCATCTCCTGTTAGTATGCAATATTTTTAACAGTTCGTTCGGTTCTTCCTCCAAAAGATTAATATAAATCGGATAATTTTTGTTAATTTTACGATACCTCCCGTACGGCTAAACCTAAAGCGGCTAAATATTCTCCAGTGTTGATTTTTTCTTTTTTCTCGGTTTCATCCATAAATATATCTGGTGTTTCTAAAACAAATATTTCAACTCCAAAGTCAAATTCATTCATTAAAGCGCGCTGCAAGCTGTCAAATCCTTGTAAACTTCCGCATATAGTCACTGAATCAAAATCTCTTTTATGCTGTTGGTAACAATATTCTAAAGCGCGTTTTATTTCTAAGATAATTTGACCGGAGTAAAAAATCGCGGTTTCTTCGTTATCACCTGCTGATGCTTCCCCTGAATTTTGAACAGCCCATATTGTTTCTTTGGCCATCAAATGAAAATATCTATAATATTGAAGCAGTGCCCCTTCAAAAACACAAATTGTACAATGACCCGGATTGAGAAATAAGCATCCATACGTTGAATCTTTCTCGGGCATTTTCATGATTCTCTGCAAAGCTAAAGGTTCAATTTCAACTGTTCTTAAATTTAGTTTTGCTTGCTGACAAGAATTTTTTAAATTCATTACATGCTGTTTGCGGGCCGCTACCAGAAATACTTCGATTCTTTTTTCGCCGTTCTCTTCTAAATCTTTGCTCAGGCAAACACTTACAGCCGCTTCCGCCACCGGAATGGGCAGGAACCTTTCCGCTTCAAAAAGAACGCTTTTCTTTAAATATCTTTGAGACATAGCCGGTAATATCATAGTCCGAAAATACACCTGCGGCCCCGGCAGGGAAGCAGTTACTGAAACCGTTTCCAGCTTCATTTTCTTAACCAGAGAAGTTAATATTTCTCCTAACCGGGCAGGGTCAGCTATAGCTCCGCCTTCTTCTAATGTTTCAGGAAGATCGGCTTTGTCTAAGTCCGCTATCCGCCATTTGTTATCTTTTTTGTCAGCGCCGCCCGGAAAACATACTTTCGCTACTCTTATTTTGTCACTAATGTGCAAGCCTACCTCTAATCGCTCCTTTTTATTGCCAATCCGCATTTCCCGCTCCTTAATATCTCATCAATAATGTCCCGCTAATTCATAAAAAATGATATATCCTTTGCTGTACTCCGTCTCACTGCCTTCTTCTCCGCTCATTTCCTCAAAATCGTATCTTATTTTTGCTGTTACTTCCCTTTTTGCCTGATCGCAAATACCTACACTGCTTATCGAGTAAACCAAATAATTATCAGAGGCAGACAACTCCGCCGCACCGCCTTTTAATTCAAATGAAACCTGCTCGTCCAGCACAATCTTTTTTCCGTCATATGAAGGTAACAGATCCAGATTACCATAAGTCAGCAGATGGTTATATACAGCGCCTGCCGCCCATTCCAGGCCAGAATCCGCTGCCAGTTGGGCCTGCTTCAGCCGCACATCGTTTTTGCTCATTTTTCTTTCTGTGAAACTTATTGAAAGCACCGCTCCTTCAATGAGGGTCAACAGCAAAAATATTACAAGAGCCAGCACTATTATCTGCCCATTTTCATCTGCTATCCCTTTATATTTATCGCTCCTTTTCATCGTAACCTCGTAACCTCTTTAGCGCGCGCTCAATAAAGAGCTTCCGCATACCAGCTCCATTTCACAAGTTTCAGCACCTTTAACTCCAGTTATAACAACACGAACCAACCCATTAGCCGCCAATTCGAAACTTAAAGCCCCAATTCCTTCGCAAACTGGCTGAGGGGATGCGCCTGTACTCCTGCGATAAACACGGCCGTTCATCAAATAATAAACGATCAACTCCCCATTCATGTCTGTTATTTGCAAATCATTGCTCTCTTCAGCAAGCGCAAGAGTTTCCCCTTTTTTTACATCATCTTGAATAAACTGCAACGCTGTCCGGCAAAAATATTGTATCTCACTTTTATTTTCATGCTGCCTGTAAACATTTAAACCCAGCCATAAAATACTCCAAAGAGCGGCTGCCACCATTATCATCAGCGGCAGAGCTACTAAAAGCTCTATCAGCAAATAACCTTCGCTGTCTTTCAGGGCTTCCCTTTTGCTAAAGATCCAAAATACTTTGCAGTTTAACAAAATCATTTTCACTCCATCCGACTTTAACCACTATTTGCCAGGAGCCGGGAATATCACTTCTTGGCGCTGTTTCCACTTGAGCCGGCAT
Organism: Syntrophomonadaceae bacterium; assembly: GCA_031265005.1. Classification (GTDB taxonomy): domain Bacteria; phylum Bacillota; class Syntrophomonadia; order Syntrophomonadales; family Syntrophomonadaceae; genus JAISDD01. Next base: position 2,569 of record JAISDD010000088.1, read on the forward strand.
ATTTTCCAACGGCGGCAAAGCAGCGTTTAATTTTTCCATATCTATCTCATAACCTTCGCTTCCCGAAACCATAAAATAATGTCTGTTGGCCTGTAAAACCTGCGTGATAGAATAAGCATAGTTAAGCGCTTTAGTTTCCATAGCCGCTTGATTGAGCCAACTCCCGGTGTTTAAAATCACATACATAAACTGCACCGAAAACAAAGCTAGTAAAGCCAGGCCTGCGGTTACTTCTATCAAAGCCCATCCCTTCTCATTATTCCGCTTAGATATACCAAGGAGTTTACTTTTGATTTTCATATTATAAATCCTAAACTAATAATGTCGGCATATACCCACGCCGCCCAGCTTCCTAAAGCCAAAAAAGGGCCAAATTTTATTGCCGATTTAAGTCCGGCTTTCTTTGATACAAGCAAAACTACGGCGTAAACGGCAGCCAATACCGAAGCTATGAAAAAAGCCCCTAACGCGCCGGGCCATCCGCAAAATACCCCGATCACTAAAGCCAATTTCACATCTCCTCCTCCTAACCCTCCTTGGGAGAATATAAATATCAAAAGAAATAATCCTCCTAACGCTATCATGCCTATTAAAGCAGAGAAAATATTGTGCATCCATAAAGACAACAGCAACCCTATCACCAAAGTCGGATAATTCAAGCGGTCCGGTATTATCCCCCATAATCCGTCCATAAAAGCCACTGTTATCAAAAACGCCGTAAATATGTATCCCGGCAATAAATCCCATGTCATGCCACGTTGCATATACAGCAGCCAAAAAGCTATGCCGCTCATCAATTCTACTATAGGATAAACCAAAGGCAGCTTATGTCCGCAATACCTGCATTGCCCTTTTAAAAACACATAACTAAGCACTGGTATAATTTCAAAAAATCTAAGCTTACTCTGGCAATACATGCAATGACTGCCTGGAAACAACAGCGAATCGCGCTTTATTAAACGGTATATCACCACATTTAAAAATGACCCGCTCATAAGTCCTAATAAAAAAAACAAACCACCTAACACCTGGCTACCACCCTAACCGCAAAAATATTTTTATCTCTTTTCCCATATTCTTTTAGGTGGAAGATGTGTCTTGAGAAACAACAATATCGTAACCAGTTGTGCCATCTCCTTTTATTTCCAATATATATGCTTTACCGTCAGGATCTACAGGGACTGTTTTTAAATAATTGGGGATCAGCGGCAGAGCGTCGGTAATCGCTTTAGCGCTTTTGTATTGGTTTACTAGAAGCGAACTTTCATCGTCGAGGGCCAGACACAATTCCACTGCTCTTTCAATCATCGCCTGGTCGCTAACAACCGCTTTTTGCTGGGCATCCGCCAAAAAATTCAAATACCTGGGAACGGCAATTGCCGCTATTATGGCCAAAATAGCCATAACAATCACCAACTCGATCAAAGTAAAGCCTCTTTCGTTTGCCTGCTTGCGCTCAAGGTTGATAATCGCCATTATTTTTCTCCTTTCTTGATTATCCTCGTTGATTTCTTTTAAACTTCGTTGGCTAATTCACCAAATCCAGCATACTAAACATCGGCAAAAGAGTAGATATTACGATTCCTCCCACAAAAAAAGCTACTATAACAATCAATATAGGTTCCAATACCGCGAGTAAATTATCCACTAGATGCAAAACTTCTTTTTCATGATAGTCAGCCAATTTGACCAACATTTGCTCCAAAGCTCCGCTCTCCTCACCCGCCGCAATCATTTGTATCACCATAGCATTGAATATACCTGTTTCTTTAAGCGCTGAAGCTAAAGAACTGCCTGCGCTGACCATAGCTCCCGCTTCTTCCATTATCTGCCTCAAAACCGAAGCGCCCGTTAAACCTTCCATCATTTTAATACTTTGCAAAAGAGGAACCCCCGCTTGGATCAAAGTCCCAACCGTACGGCTAAACCGAACAACCGCCAAACCCTTTACTATATCTCCTACCCATGGCAATTTATAAATACACCGTTCTATGAAAAGCCTCTTTTCAAGACGGCTGCTTAAATAGATACCACCGCCAGCAACAATTATTGCCCCAAAGACAAGAAGGGCAAAGTTATTTCTTATGAAATCACTGACAGCTATTAATATTTTGGTTGGAAGCGGCAAATCAACGCCCGCGCTTTGGTATAAACCTAAAAACGTAGGCATAACAAAAGTAATAATCAAAATAACCACCATCAGTGAAACCACAGCTATTATGCCGGGATACAAAGACGCCGTTTTGATTTTGTTTTTTATTTCTTGATCTTTTTCCAAATATGAACACAGCTGTTCCAAATTTTTGGCCAACATCCCTCCGATTTCGCCAGAGTTTATCATGCTGACGTAAACAGGAGAAAATATACGGGGGAAACGGCTCAGGCTAAAAGATAAACTTAAACCCGAATTCAAATCAGCTTGAATTGAGTTAATAACTTTTTTTAAGACGCGGGTTTGGGCTTGTTCAAGTATAATCTGAAAACATGACAACAGAGTTATGCCAGCGTCCAGCATCGCTTTCAACTGCCTGGTCAAAGCGATAAGGTCACGAACAGGTATAGTATCCCGTTTAGTAAAAAAAAGTAATGGGGCCTTTATTAGCGATATTTCTTTCAAATAAACTAAGGCATAACCTTGAGCCAGCATTTGCTCGATTACAAATTCCCTATCCCCATTGATGAATCCTATACTGCTTTTGCCGTCACTTGTTATCCTTTTATAAGCAAACATACATTTTTATCCCCTCTCAGCGTCAAAAACTAAAAGGAAACCGCCAGCCGATGTTATAACTTATCCGTACATTGCGCCTTTCACATCGGCAACGCCCAAGCTGTATATGACGATAAACATCTATGTAATTACAATAATTCAGACGTATAAAAATTACTAGAGTTACTCTTAACTGTGATCCGAAGAGGTTAAAAGCAATGACATGTGTAAGAAAAGTAGGTTGCGACTTACCGCCGGTAACAGAATGTTTATTTCTTGAACATATTATATCTTAAAACTATCTAAAAAACTACCCATTTTTGCCATAATTTTTCACAAAAATAATTATTTGCTTAAATTTTGATAATTACGTTAATAATTTTACCAGAACGCAATCAGCAAAACAGCGTTTTTCCTCGCTATTAGGAAGGGCATGAACTGCGAACAAGCAGCCCATGCCCTTATTTTTCCGGGATCGTGTTTTTTTATTTATCAATTGCTGCCGTAATTGATAACATCAGGATCGACTTCATCAGGGGAATAACCTATATCCAAAGCGGTTTCCAGGGTCGCGTCAATGATGACTTCTTCCACAATATCGTCTTTATCAGGATCTACCAAGGTATCTCTATATATGTTGCCTTCAAAATTTGGATTAATGATTTTACATTCCTCAATAAACCACTTATCGTTTATCTTTTGGAAATCGTACCGCTCATACCCGGTTCCTTCTATGGTATGATTGTATTTTTCTCCGCTGCTGAGCGTAAGTTGCATAAAACTATTAAATTTAATATTTGCCGTAATATATGCATTATCATTATTAATTTCGTATTCTTCTATGGCCAAATCAATAACGCCGGCGCCGCCTAAGCCATTAAAAGGCATATTACTCTCATTTAAATCAAACATATCGTAATATCTGTCAATTAGATTATCCGTACAGAGCGCTTCTAATTGCTCCTGATTATATTGGGTTCTTTCTGTTTTAGCATTTATAATAAAACTATTTAGCTCGCCTCGGATTTCTTCTTTTTCCTCATCGGTCGCCGCGTTTTTCAATAAGCTATAATAATTTTTAAATTGCTCTTTATCCACTTCACTAGGCGCATAAACATTTTGTGTTAAAGTCTTGAAATCATATATTAAACCGACCAGAACCTCTTTATCGTCTACCGCTTTAACTTTCATATTACTATTGACCATTATTAATATGAAGCCAATTATGGCGATAATAATAAAAACTCCTGATTTGCCCTTAATAATGTTTTTTATTAACGATATTTTTTTAAAATAAAAATTTTCGCCTTTCACATTGTCAACCCCCAAACTGTATATGGCAATAAAAGTTACACAGTTATTCTTAGTTGTGATCCGGAGAGGTTAAAAGCAATGACATGTGTAATAAAAGTAGGTTGCGACTTACCGCTGGTAACAGAATGTTTATTTCTTTATATATTATATCTTAAAAATATCTAAAAAACTATCCATTTTTGCCATAATTTTTCACAAAAATAATTATTTGCTTAAATTTCGAGATACTTACGGTAAGGATTTAAGCAACGCGTATCAGCAAAGTGGTATTTTAAAGAACACAAAATAGGATACGGCACTATATGACAGCATGATTTCCATAATCTAATAAAACGGCTTGCATTATTTCTTCTAAAGATGTGATGCCTTGCCTGGCTTTCAATAAACCGTCGTTTTTTATTTCAACCAGCCCTTCTAAACGTGCTTCGCCGGCTATTCTATCCTCGGCGAAAAAACCTTGTTCCAGAAGTTTTCTGACCAAAGGCCCCAAGACTATTATTTCATGGATAGCAATCCGTCCTTGATATCCCGTTTGTCTGCACAATTGGCAGCCTTTCGCCCTATAAAGAACTATTTCCTCATCAAGAGGCAGCCCTAATTTACGGCACATGTTGGCACTCAAAACATAAGGTTCACGGCAATGTCCGCACAGCTTTCTTACCAAACGCTGAGAAATAATCCCAATCAAAGCGGCTCCCAATAAATACCCTTCAACCCCCATATCAACTAGCCTCGCAATACTTCCGGCGGCGCTGTTGGTATGCAAAGTTGACATTACTAAATGCCCGGTCAGCGCGGTATGTACTGCTAACTCAGCTGTTTCCCTGTCCCTGATTTCTCCTACCATAATAACATCCGGATCCTGGCGCAATATAGCCCTCAGCCCGGAAGCAAAAGTCAATCCGGCTTTAGCGTTGGTCTGTACTTGATTTATTTCGTGCAAGGTGTATTCGATGGGGTCTTCTATAGTAATAACATTTTTTCGTCCAGCGTCAATTAGGCCTAAAAGAGAATATAAGGTAGTAGTTTTGCCGGATCCGGTCGGCCCTGTAGCCAGAATTAAACCATGAGGCTTTTGCGCTAACTGAAGCATGTATTCATAATTGGCCGCAGTTAACCCTAACTGTTCCAACTTGCTGACAGCCTGATTCTTATCCAAAATCCTAAGCACCATTTTCTCGCCGTAATAAGTAGGTAAAGTAGCAACCCTAAAATCTACTTGATGCTTATCTATCAACATTCTGAGGCGGCCATCCTGGGGCAGCCTTTTTTCCGCAATATCGATACCGGCTAAAATTTTCAAACGAGAAATAACCGCGGCGTTTGCCGAAAGAGGTAAGGAAAATACCGGGTATAACAACCCGTCTATTCTAAATCTTATCAAAAGCTTTTTTTCCAGCGGTTCGATATGTATGTCGCTGACCTTGGCGCGAACAGCTTTTACTAAAATGGAATCCACCATATCAATCAAAGGATTGTTTATTAGCAGCTGCTCTTCGTTAGCAGATATTTCCTGCCCGCCGCCATTTTCATTGCTAGATTTTGCCGGGTCTTGTTCCGCTGGAAAATCTTTATGGAAAGTTAAATACCGCCCCAGCATAATCTGTAAATCACTTTCTCCGGCTAGAACCGGCAGCACATTAAAACCGGTAGCCATTTGCACGTCGTCAATAGCTTTCGTGTTCATAGGATCAGCCATAGCCACCGTCAAATATTGCTTATTAAGGCTTAAAGGCAAAATTTTGTAAGTTTTCATCAAAGAAAACGGTATCATTTTAAACAGATTAGCATCCGGCTCCGCCTTTTCTATCTGCACCAGAGGAATTCCCCATAAATCGCTTAATACTTTCAGCAGTTGATCTTCGGTGATAAGGCCCAGCCGGATAAATATCCGCCCGATTTTTTCTTTGCTAATTTCCTGTTCCATTAAAGCTGCTTCAACATCTTTTTCCGTAACCGTCCCTATTTTTACCATTATTTGTCCCAATAAGTCATTATTTGCCATATCATTCACCTGTAAAGATTGCGTTTCTGTTATTATATTGCATTAGCCTCTTTTTTTATATAAAAT
>JAISDD010000119.1 GCA_031265005.1 Syntrophomonadaceae bacterium
TTATCTCTTTCTTTGACTGGACAACACGAAACGGTGATTTGCCAAAAGCCGCGGCAAAGCTGAAAGCTGACTATTTGTCTCGGCTCGCGGCTGATAAGCCCATACAATGCAACACCTGTGCAAACCTGAAAACTAACCTCAGATTGCGGACGGTATCTTGAACGCCTGAAGTCGCTAAGGCCTCACTTGAGTCAGGTCTATGGCATCAGTAACATTTGGATAACTGGGATTAACTTGGTAATCAGGGTTCTCATTCATATATTGCAGTATCCCATTAGCAATCAACTGAGCGGCTTGCTGTTTAAAACTGTCCTGCATGAGCAGCTGTTCCTCTTCCTGGTTAGAGATAAACGCTACTTCGCACAGGGCGGAGGGCATGGTAGTTTTACGCAGGACCAACAGTTTAATATTGTTTTTCACCCCTCGGTCGGCCCGATTTAGTTTTCGTAACTGATCCATGAGCAGGGAAGCTAACCTTTCCCTTTCATCTTTCTGCATATATAGATCGGGTTCATCAATGGGCGCGTAATAATATACCTCGGTTCCATTAGCGCTTAGATTGCCATGGCTGTTGTTATGAATGGAAACAAAGACTACGGCGTTCATCATATTGGCATAGGTGGCGATATCGTTCAGGGGTACTGTTTGGTCGGTGGTGCGGGTATATTCCACTTTAATTCCCTGACCGGTCAATATCTTCCCCACCCGCAGGGTGATATCCAGATTGACGTCTTTTTCATAAAGGACCGTTCCCCGCGCGCCGATCTCGCTGCCGCCGTGACCGGCGTCTAAAACCACGACGCCGTTTTTTGGCACGGCGTTTTTACTGGGTATGAATAACACATGAAGCTCTTTCCGGTCATCGCTTTGGCCTACCGTATATTTAGCCGCTTCATTAGTATCGATCTCCATGTTCACCATGCGGCCGCCGGTTTCCGTAAACTGTACCTGGCTGAGTAAGGGACTGCTGTAAGTATAACGGCTTTGAGTCATGCCCTTCTGTACGCCGTGCAGAAATATTTTCATGGTATTGCGCTGTAAGTTTTCCGTATAAGTCACAGGCAATAAAGTACGGACGATGACCCGCTCTCCGCTGCTGCCGAAAGTTTCCCTTTCTACTCCGGTTATTACATTAGGGACCGTGATGGTTTCCCGTGTCCCGTTATTTTCACTGCTGCGTTCGTATGAAATTCCAGAGGGGATGGTGATATTCACTTCCGCCTGTTCTTGATTGTTTTTCCCGTCTATGTATAGGATTTGGCTTCCGATCTTCTCTTCCGCATACAGAGGGCTGGCCACATAGCTCTGATCTACGGTATAACTGATATAGCCGCCGTTTTCATTGACTCGGATACGCTTGTCCCCGGTTACTTCCACGACTATTTTTATGCCTTCATTTTCTTGGCTGTAACTGATTTTTACTTCCTGAAGGTTGGGGTTGACTATCTGATTTCCGGCAGGTTTTTCCTGACCGGGCGGCGTACCCGAATCAGGAGGGGTCTCCGGCGGCGCTTCCTCGGTTCTGGTTTTGATATGCACTGTCCGCGTGTCCGCGTTCCAGTCCACCTGGCCGCCAAAGGTTTCCCCCGCAAAACGCAGGGGCGCTAAAGTCCTGTTACTGATAATTTGAGCAGGTACGTCTAAGGGGATAACCATTCCGTTCACTAAGGCGATGGAATTTCCCAGCTGCAATTGTACAAAAACGCTGTCTTTGCCGGCGGTTACCATTTGGGCGGCTTCGTCCCACCGCACTTCCGCCCCCACCGCTTCAAATATCGCTCTTAAAGGCACCAAAGTTCTTCCTTCTTTGATCAGCGGGTCCACGTCAAATCGCATTAATTTCTGATCTAAATAAACCTGGGGCGGCAACGCTTCTGAGATATTAACTGCCGCCGCGCCCGGAGTATCCGCAGCGGGTGGAACCTGGCTGCTGGTATTGCCAACCGGCGTTACCAAAGCCGCGCTGATATATAGGAATTCTCCTGAAGCAGCTTGAATCTGGTACCAATCTCCTTGTTGTTCCAAACCGGTCAGCCGGATACCTTTTTGCAATTGACCGGCTTGCTGATAGCTGGTTCCCGGTCCTTTACGCAAATTAGCAATTTCAGTCGTCACTTCCAGCGGTATGGTTTTTAGATCCACCAAAGAACTGCTTATCCATCCTGAAATATTCTGATATTGAATTTGGTACCAGTCTTGACCGCCGGCTAATATTGTAACTTCAGTGTTTTCTATTACTTGCCCCACTACCGCATTATCAGTGCCCGGACCGGAGCGGATATTAGCCACTCCAGCTCCGACTACGCCTGTAGCGGCATGAGCCGGGCCTGGAAGCAGCAAAGCCAGAAGGCAAAAAGAAAAAACTATCGTACTCAAAAAGATTATATTTTTTTTACACGAGAATGACTGTTTCATAAAGTATTTATTCTCCCTCGTTGTTTGCTATACCTTCCCTTATTGTAAATAATACCATATTTCCTTTCTTTTATTAATCACTCCCCTTCTCGCTCATAATTGTAATCACCAGGGATGATTTATAACACTAATCCGCATACCCCTTTGGGGCACAAGATAGTATGTACTAACGTGTGCCCCAAAGGGGTATTTTCCTTAATTGCGGGCAAATATAACCTAATACCCTTTCAGGGCACTTAGGTCACGAGATTTGTCCGCGTTTTTATAACCTAAAGGTCACAAGAATAGAGAATAGTATAAACAATAATCCAGCAAAATCATATGTTTCAAACAGTTTAACGGTTATATACTTTTTTGTTAAAATAAAGAAGTCATCCAGCCCCGCGAATACATCGTCAGTTTACTTTTTTTGTAAATTTACGGTTTTGTGATTTTGTGTTATACTCTCCTTAAACTTGAATATGGATAGGACTGAATGACGGCCTATATTAAAAAACAATCAACCGGAGGACTGGTATTTGTGAAAAAAATCAGCATTATACTCATTATCGCGGCCTTCATCGCGAGTATTTTTTCTTGCGCCGGAAACGGGAACGGCGAGTCGCCCGAACAAGTAGAGAATCCGGCTGTTATGGACGCCGCGCAGTCACCGGGCACTGCCGGATCATCAAATTCCGCGCCGGATAATTTGACGACGGAAAAATGGATCGCTCAGGACAACACCATCAGCGCCTGGTTCAGTGAAGAACAGCCCGAAAACTACAGCGGCGTCGACATTGACATTGAAACTATGCAAATCGGTAAGACGGCTGACGGAAAGGATATTTTCGCTCTGTTGCGCTTGCCGCTTAAAGGCACCTGGCTTGCGGGCGAAGTTCACAGTGCGCGTCTATTCCTCAAAGTAAAAGAGAATGACGCGCCCGCGTCGCTGCTTGTGACTCACGCCGCAAGCGGCTGGGATTTTTCGCAAACGCCTTGTGTGGAAGCGCGCGCGCTGGTTGACGATATCAGCTTTTCAACGGCGGAGATCAGGCAGGAAGAAGACGGTTGGATCAGCTTTGACGTTACCAGCTGCGTAAGAGCGTGGCTGGACGGAGACATGCAAAACAACGGGTTTGCTCTTTTTGCCGAAAACGCTGGCGATACGGGCGTGTTCGTTTCCGGCTGGGCGCCAGATAATGTTGACATACCATACCTTGAGGTTAGCGGAGCCGTGGGCGTGCGGGCGCTGGACTACGGTAAATTCGGCTACACGGAACAACCGGTCCCCGGCGCGGAGATCGATGAGGGCGGCAATTGTCTTTCTTATGCGCTTCGAGATACCGAGATGATTTTCATCGACGATCTGAACGCCGATTCCGACGTTATGAACGAAATCTACCGTGAATCCGGTGAAGACGCCGTGATGGACTATTTTACGGTGCTTGTCGAGAACTATGTAGAAGCAAACAAGGCGGGACTGCAAATTTCGCGTTTTCAAAAGATTGACGCTTTCGACGCGCCTGTTCAGCCAGAAGAAGAATACCGTATAGCCATTCGCATTGGGTGCAAAGTTTTTGACGGCGAAGTGGATTTGGACGGAGCCCGTAACTTTGATTTTCATGCTTGGGCACAGTTGAACGACGGCCAATGGGCACAAAAGTTTCCTCTTGACACATCAGAAAAAATCCCCTGCTCCGGTCCTGGCGTTTCGCCTGAAAAATACCCGTGGAACGCCGCCCTCCAGTGGTCAATGGCGAGACTCAACGATTACTATACCAGCAAAGTTGTGTACTTTGCGGTCGCAAAAGATACAGACAATTTTACGAAGCATAAAACTTATTTTAAGGAACAAAACTAATACTAATCCGCAATTAAAACATTACCTTGAAAGCGGATTAGTAAATACTATTTTCCTTATTCGCGGGCAAATATTTGTCCGCGTTTTTAATAGAGAATAGTATAAAGAGAATAACCAACCCAACCGGGTTAAATTTTAGATCTGGCGGCGCGTTGTAAAATTAATTGCCGTTATTGAGGAAGAAATATAGTCTTTTAGTTTTAAAGTCAAGGCAGGATATGAAAAAATTGAGAAAGATTTGGCCGCAATTCAATTCCCTAGATGATGCTATCTCTGCTTGTTTTTAAGGTTTGATCATTATAGAAGGTTCATGGCCAATCGATATGTAATGTTAGTTGCGAAACAATATCTTAAACAAAAAGTAGTATCTTGCTATCAGCGGAATGGATTGGTAAAGTAAGTACCCCCAAAAAATAGCTAATATCCAAAAGATAAGCCAAATAGAAATATATTTTTGGCCTTTTTTATTCCAGAATTTTTTATTACAGAAATAGAAGAGACTAAGCATAATAATAAAATATATCAGACCGCCATAAAGTAAAAAATTATTATCACCCGACGCGCCTATTACACCTACTGCAACATACCCCAAAATTATTTTTACTTTTATACTCAATAAAATTATCAAACCTAATAAGGCAATTAATCCGAATGACCAATAAGTTATCCAAACCGTTTTTGGCTTGTCAAATGTTTTTCGCAATAAACCGAATATTATATACAAAACGAAAATGAAAACTGTGGCAATTAGTATATTTATTACGGCTAA
>JAISDD010000145.1 GCA_031265005.1 Syntrophomonadaceae bacterium
GGTACGTTTTGAGGTTGCTAAAGGGCCGGTACAATTACAGGGCATAATTTTGACTTTAGATGGTAACGCCGGAAAGGTTGAAAATATCAGCAGAATATCGGAGACGCTAAATTAGCTAAAAAAAAGGTATTTCACTTATTGTTTAGAATTAATATATATATTCAGGAATATGTCGATAATTGTCTTATTTGGTTAATTAGACTTAAAAATGAATATAGGAGGTTACTGAAGTGGAAGTATTAAAAGTTTCAGCTAAGTCGAGTCCTAACTCTGTTGCTGGAGCACTTGCCGGAGTGCTCAGAGAAAAGGGAGCGGCGGAAATACAAGCGGTCGGAGCAGGAGCGATTAATCAAGCTATAAAAGCTATTGCCATAGCCAGAGGTTTTGTTGCGCCTAGCGGAATGGATTTAGTGTGTATACCTGCTTTTACAGACATTATTATTGACAGTGAAAAGAGAACGGCTATAAAGTTGATAGTGGAGCCTAGATAAGTGTTTTTTATTATGCAGCCGTGAGGGAAATTTTTATATATCCCGCGATGTATGGCAGCTTGATTTAGAAAAGTATAAAAAATCCGCATATTTTCATTTTTTATTAAATACTTATTAAAGCGTATTATAGACATTGAATGATGCTGAATGTTATAGTACAGTTTTCTTAAATTCAAGGAAATCCAGATGGTTGATTTACATTGTGACATTTTATATAAGCTGGCTGAGGACGGCGGCAGTTTAATGAGCAATCAATATCAATTTGATATTGACCGGGCGAAAAAAGCAGGGTTAAATTTGCAATTCCTGGCGCTTTTTACCAACGTGGAAGCAGAGGCTGGCGGTAAAGCTATAGAACGCCAAATGGATATTTTTTTTCAAGCGGTGGAAAATAACCCTAAGCTCAAATTGATCAAGCGCTACCAGGATATAGTAGAAAATATTCGGCAAGATTCTTTCAGTTGTTTGTTACATTTGGAAAATGGCGCGGTTTTACAGGAAAGCACAGAGGAATTACAGCGGTTATACAACAAAGGCCTAAGGAGTTTGGGCCTTACCTGGAATTATAGAAATGGGCTGGCTGATGGTGTAAACGAAGAAAATGACCAGGGAATTACTAAAGCCGGTCGCAATATGATTAAAGCCATGTCAGAGATGGATATGGTGCTGGATCTGGCTCATATCAGCGAAAAAAGTTTTTTTCAGGCTTTGGATTTATATACTAAACCAGTTTTGGTCACACATGCTAACGCATACGGAATTTATCCTCATAAACGTAATCTTAAAGATCAGCAACTGAAAAAATTAGCCGAACATGAGGGAGTAATAGGCGTGACTTTAGTGGCGGACTTTATTGCTGATTTTAATAATAAACTGGTAGATATAGATAAACTTATGGATCATTTTGTTTATATTGCGGATATGATCGGGACGGAATATATAGCTTTAGGTTCTGATTTCGACGGAGCTGATAATATGGTCATGGCTGGCGTTGAACAATATGAAGGATGGGAGCCGCTTTTTTTGCGGAGGGGTTTTTCTAAACGTGAGCTGGATATGATTACGCAAAACAATGCTTTGCGGATATTGAGAGAGATTATATGATTTGAGGAGTTTGAGAACGTAATGGGAGAATAATATGTATTTTGATTTGCACATCCATACTCAAGCCTCCGACGGGGCTCTGACAGCGGAACAAGTCGTGGATTCTGCGGTAAAAACGGGCGTACCCGGCATTTCTATAACGGATCATGATACAATAAACGGTCTGGAAGTGGCGTTAAAATATAAAAAAGATAAAAAATTAGAAATAGATTTAGTTCCAGGTATTGAGATTAATACGGACTGGGAAAAATCAGAACTGCATATTTTAGGATATTATGTGGATTATGAAAATACGTTGCTGAAAGAACGTTTGCAAGATATTAAAGACGCTCGTTATGAACGCGCGGTGAAAATAGTAAAAAAACTCCAAAATTTAGGCTTTGCCATTGATTTGGAAGAAGTTAAGGAAAAAGCGCAGGGGGAACTGATCGGAAGACCTCATATAGCGCAGGTGTTGTTAGAAAAAAAACAAGTACATACTATAAGAGAAGCTTTTATCAGGTATATTGGCGTTAATACTCCCGCCTACGTACCGCGCTATAAATTTTCACCCTTTGAAGCCATTGATTTAATAAAACATTCCGGCGGCACCGCGGTGCTGGCTCATCCGGGACTGGTCAAAGAACAGGAAAAAATCAAACTGATGATTAACCACGGGATAGAGGGGCTGGAAGTGTATTATCCCGAACACAATGAGGTGCAGACCAGAGACTATTTTAGTGTGTGTAAAAAATATGATTTAGCCGTGACCGGAGGCTCTGATTTTCATGGTTATGGCGATGAGAAAAGAAATACTGCCATAGGTACGGTCGGGCTTAACGAAGAACTTTACAAAGAATTTCAGTATAGGTGCTGTCGAAATAAATAAATACAGTACATTTTTTAGCAGGAAATCTGTCTTTTAATGTAGAAATTACAGAAAAGAAGAATTGAAAGGCAGAAATTTATGCGAAAAGTTTTTTGTGTTGTTATAGCGTTGGTGATGTTGTTGTGTGTGCAATTGCCTGTGAGTGCTGCTGACAGCGTTTATATTGTAAAATCAGGGGACAGTCTGTGGAGCATAGCTAACCGTACGGGAACGACTGTTGATAATCTGATGAAATGGAATAGCTTGTCTTCGGACTTATTACATATCGGCGATCAGTTGGTTGTCAGCCCCCCTTCTCCGCAGGTTCAGGCGCCTGCTCCTGCTTCTCAGGATGTTCCGGTTAATTCGGGTGCGTCCGTAACTTACGTAGTTAAAGCTAATGATAATATGTGGAATATAGCAATGGCGTATGGTATCAGTGTGGACGAGCTTAAAGCCGCGAATAATAAGACTTCGGACTTTCTGCAAATAGGCGATGTCCTCATTATTCCTGAGAGCGGGACCAGATCTTCAGTTTCTTTACCGTCTCGTTCGGGAGGGAGCAGGGAGATTGTTCAGTCGGCGGCGGCAGGTCAGGCTGATGCTATACTGCAAACGGCTGGTTCATTATTGGGGACTCCATACAGATATAGCGGACAAAGTCCTGGGGGATTTGACTGTTCCGGATTCGTTTTTTATGTTTTTTCCCAGCATGGGTACAGTTTGCCGAGGACAGCGGCGGCTCAAGCCGGCAGCGGCTATGCTGTAGATAAAAGCGAATTATTACCTGCTGACATTGTTTATTTTAGATGCGGTGGCGGCGGTATTGATCATAGCGGAATATATGTAGGTAATAATCAGTTCATCCATTCCAGTTCTCCGAGCAGCGGCGGGGTGATTTATTCTTCTTTAAATGAAGGATACTACGCTAGGTATTATTCTGGAGCCAGGCGGGTAATTTGATGTTGTACGCAAGGG
>JAISDD010000150.1 GCA_031265005.1 Syntrophomonadaceae bacterium
CGGCGAATTGTCTGAACAGATAGGAATAACTTCCGCCAATCTTTCTATTTTAAAGAACAATAAAGCTAAAGCTGTACGCTTTTCAACCTTAGAAGCCCTTTGCAAAGTGCTGGATTGCCAGCCTGGAGATATTTTGGAATTTAGAAATGACGACTGAATAAACATTATGAAAAAGAAGGAGATTTTAAACATGGAGAAAAAATTGCCGGAAAACTATAACGATCCTTGGGCGATAAATAAATCCGAACCTTCGCCGCCATTTAATTTTTCGTCCGCGGAAATAAATTTAGCGTGGATAATGTTAGCGATAGGATTTCTTTACTGGAACTTGCTTATGGTGGATGACTGGGGTTTTGGATTAACTTTATTTACATTGATAATCAGCGGCGTTACGATAATTTTTTTAAACCAATCCGGCTTTAAACAAACCCGCCGCAGTTGGTTATGCTTAACGATCGTCATGCTATGCGCGCTGTCATTTTCCATCTTCGCGGAAACATATCTTAATTTCTTTAAATTTTTATTTTTAAACGCCGCTTTTATGTATTGGATCAGCGTTTCTACTGGCCGTCATCTTAACGATAATTTATCCGCTTATTTGATAGGAGACGCTTTCAATCAAATATTTATTGTGCCGTTTTCCAACTTTCTCTATTGCTTTAAAGGTTTAACATCCAGTTTTAGCAGACATAAAAACAGCAAAAACATTTTATACCTGCTGTTGGGAATCGTAATCTTTTTCCCTTTTATTGTCGCGGTACTCAAACTTTTGACAGAAGCGGATTCTGCTTTTGAGCAATTCATTTGGCATTTGGGCGATATAATTATACCCAGCAACAATATTACTAATTATATTGTTCAGTTTCTGCTAGGCATACCAGTCGCTTTTTATTTATATGGCTTAATATTCGGCAATGTCCGTGATTTAGGTGAAAACAGATTTAAAAAAGAAACTCTTGAGAAAGCAGCGCTTAACATAAAAATCGCGCCTAAGCTTACTATTCACAGCGCGTTGACTGTTTTTAACTCCATCTATATACTCTATATCGCTTTTCAAAGCACCTATTTTTTCTCTTCTTTGACGGGAACACTCCCTGCTTCTTTCACTTACGCGGAATATGCCCGCAAAGGATTTTTCGAATTATGCGCGGTAGCCAGCATCAATCTGATAGTCATGCTTATCGCGTACGCGTTCATAGAGCGCGGCATACACGAAGAACCTAAAGCTCTGCGCATACAGATGCTATGCTTATCGCTGCTTACCGTACTCCTGATTATAACAGCCGGCAGTAAAATGGCAATGTACATTAATTTTTACGGTCTGACCCCCATGCGGACATATACCAGCTGTTTTATGGCGCTGCTCTTTTTCATTTTTACCGTCATCTTAATCCGCCAGTTTAAAAAATTCAACACCGCCAAATGGCTTATAAACGGAACTTTAATTTTATTCATGCTTTTGATTTTTAGCAACGCAGACGGATTCATCGCTCATTACAACATCGAAAGGTATAAAAACGGCACTTTAAACAGTTTAGATTTTGACATGTTAGACAGTCTTTCAGCCGCAGCGGTGCCGCATGTTTATGCTTTATATAAAGATACGGACCGTTTAGACCCCGGAAATCAAGCGCTTAAAGCGCAACTTAAAAATATTATTGTCAAAAATTCTTCTTCAGGCAGTATTGGCGCCCATAGTTACAAAAGTTTTAATTGGCAAAAATACACAGCCCAAAAAATCAGCCGTGAACTATAAAAATCTGTCGTGTATTTTTAAATGTTCCCAACACGGAGGAAGCAAACATGATAAATTTCGTTTTTCTATTATCGCGCGCTTTAAAATATGCTGGCCATTCAAGTCTCATAGAATCTCCATAGAAAATCTTTTGCTTCCTCCGCGTAGTCGATACCGATTCTTTTTCCTGTAGTAATTCTGCCCGCCTGTTTTGTAAAGCCGTTTATTTTATCACAAATAAACAATGGTTCAGCCCATAAACCAGTACGGTTTAGATCAGTGGTTATATCCAAAGCTTTACATAGTTTCCCTGGTCCATTAGCCCAGTTTTTCTTTTGATAAGCGGATAAATCACCGGGGGGTTTTTTATATCGGTTTAAAGCTGCCGCTTCCAGGCCTTGCACGATTTCCAGCCCGCGAATCAACACTGCGCAAGGCACTCCTTCTTTCTCTGTAACTACGTTCATACAATGATACATTCCATAAATAAAATAAACGTACGCGATTCCGCCTTTGGCAAAGAGCGGTTCGGTACGCTTAGTGCGTTTATATAAATAGGCGTGACAAGCCTTGTCAATTGGCCCGATGTACGCTTCGGTTTCATTTATGCGCCCTATTATATATTCTTTATTTACATTGCTTACCAGATAGCAACCAATAAGTTCTTCAGCTACCACTAAAGTATTTTGCGTATAGAATTTTCGCGGCAATTTGTGCATATACATTTACATGGTTTTCGTTTTTTTATCCAATATATCTCAAAATACATGAGACACAGCGTTTAAACTTACGGCAGCGCACCAACCCCATGCCTATATCTCAATTTTCAGCAATAAGCAACGGATTATATTAGTCGCGTCTACCTAATTATCTGGCCATCTCACAACTGTTCCGCGCATTGCACCCGCAACAACCGGAATGTTCATGGGAATGCGCGTCATTCGAAAACCTGCCGTTCCCGGAAGTATTAAATAAACTTAACTTCTGTTTAACATTGACGGAATTACAGTTAGTACAATGAATATTTTTCTTTTCATCATTTCGTATAAGCGCATCGAAATGATGCCCGCAATCCGCGCATTGAAAATCAAATATCGGCACTATATTCCCTCCACTCTCTATTCTTCGTCAGCGCCTTCGTCATCGTTGCTAACATCATTACCATTGTCGTCATCTGCTCCTTGGTCCTGCTGTTCAATAAATTCCTGCGCTTGTTTTTGTTCTTCTTCGGCTTTAGCGTCTTTTAATGATAAACTGATTTTTCTATCTTCCATATTTAGAGCTAAGATTTTGGTTTTCACTTTTTCGCCTATGGACACTATTTCTTCCGGTTTTTCCACTCTATAATCAGCTAATTTAGAAATATGAATTAATCCGTCCACGCCATGAGTCAATTCCACAAAAGCCCCAAAGGTTGTTAATCTTACCACTGTTCCTTCTATTATGTCGCCTTCTTGATATTGTTCCGTTAATAATTCCCAAGGGCTCTTGAGCATTTTTTTGCGGCTCAGAGACACTCGTTCTTTTTCCCGGTCCAAATTCAAAACATAAACATCAATCTCATCCCCTTCGGCAAAAACTTGAGAAGGATGTTCTATCCGGTGATGATCTATTTCTGAAACATGTAATAATCCTTCATAACCACCAAGATCTATAAACGCGCCATAATCC
The DNA here is from genome assembly GCA_031265005.1 of Syntrophomonadaceae bacterium. GTDB lineage: Bacteria > Bacillota > Syntrophomonadia > Syntrophomonadales > Syntrophomonadaceae > JAISDD01. The sequence goes on from JAISDD010000150.1 coordinate 3,407, forward strand.
ACTATGCGTTTGATCTTCCCTTTGACTACCTGATCTTCCTTAATCCCGGACCAGAATTCTTCTTTGCGGCGCGCTCTTTCTTCCGCCAGCATTTCCTTGCGTGAGAGCACCAGCTGTGAACCCCGGCGTTTATTACGGTTGAATTCTATAATTTTGAACTGCAAAGTTTTCCCTATATAATCGTCCAAATTTTTTACAAAAGCATCATCTATATGTGACGCCGGAATAAAAGCGGTTATTCCTACGTCGACCAATAACCCTCCCTTTACGCTTCCTGTTATAGTCCCTTCAACTATTTCACCGTTATTAAATTTTGCTTCCATTTCATCTAAATATCTCTGTGCGTCCACTCTCTTCTTAGACAAGAGTATGTTTCCGTCATCATCCCATTTCAGGACTAATACTTCCAGAACATCTCCTATTTGCACTAAATCTTTAACAGAAGCAACCTCTTTAAGGGATAATTCCTTCAGCGGAATTATCCCTTCGGATTTTCCGCCTACATCGACCATTACTTCATCATCCAAAACCTGAATGACTGTCCCTTTCAAAATATCGCCTTTTCCCGGTGATGTTATATCAGCCATTTCCGCTTCCATCTTCGCGAAAGATTCTTCAGCGGCAGCACTTTCTTCAAATGCGCAGGACTCTTCAGCAGCGCTTGACAAATCTTCTCCAGACTCATTTACCGCCAAGACCTGAGCAGCTTCTGAGGTATTATCATCTCCTGCGGCTTCATCTGTTTTGCCTGTTGTTTCTTCAGAAGCCCCACATTCTTCCGTACAAGAACACGATGACAAACCTGCCTTTTCATCAGATGCGCAATCACACCTTGTTTCTTCTTGTTCAGTAAATTCTTGAGAAATTGGGGTTCCTTGTTCCTGCTCCTGATTTTGACTTCCTTTTTCGTTTTCGTCCATCTGCGCCATCTTGTTTAATACCTCCTTAATAATCCAGTCGGGAGTCGAAGCTCCGGCAGCAATACCTACCGTTTCATCGCCCACAAACCATCTCGGATCGATTTCCTCAGCTCTTTCGACCTGATAAGTCCGAGTTCCCGCTTTTTTGCACTCCTCACTGAGAGTGAAAGTGTTAGAGCTTTCTTTATCACCAATTACCAGCATAATGTCCGACTTTTCAGCCAGCTGATAAGAAGATACCTGTCTATAATGGGTTGAGGAGCAAATCGTATTATAAAAGCGCAATTCGTTTACTCTATCTAATAAAACCCTGGCTACAGTGAACAAATCATTCCTATCTTTAGTACTCTGTGATATAAGAGCAACTTTGCCGCTCAGCTGTAAATCATCAAGTTCTTTGGTATTTGCTACCACATAGGCCTTTCTGTCGCACCAACCACATATTCCCTTTATTTCCGGGTGATTTTTATCTCCAAAAATAACTATATCATATTTTT
>JAISDD010000183.1 GCA_031265005.1 Syntrophomonadaceae bacterium
GCCAAGATGTTTGGGCGGAAATAAAGAAGCGGTGCATATATCCAAAGTTGACGTTATAGTTGAAGGGGATGACAGACCGCTGGTGGAAGTGCCTCCGGCTCCGGTCAGCGAAGAAGACAAAGCTATAGCGGCGCTGATAATGGAAGAAATTGAAGACGGCGCTTGCCTTCAGTTAGGAATTGGCGGCATGCCCAATACTATCGGGGCCTTGATTGCTGACTCGGATCTGAAAGATTTAGGCATCCATACCGAAATGTTATGTGATTCTATGGTGGACATGTATGAAGCGGGCAGAGTAACAGGGAAAAGAAAAAATATAGATACCGGCAAAATGGTTTGGACTTTTGCGATGGGGCGGCAGCGCTTATACGAATTTTTGGATGATAATCCCGCGTGCGCCAGCTATCCCGCTGATTACACTAATGATCCCTTTGTTATTTCTCAAAACGACAAGGTTGTTTCCATCAACAACGCGCTGGAAGTCGACTTGTATGCTCAGGTGTGTTCGGAATCTTCCGGTACGCGCCACATATCCGGTACCGGCGGGCAGTTCGATTTTCATTATGGAGCCTTTAGATCTAAAGGCGGAAAAGGTTTTCTGTGTATGAGCTCGACGGCTAAGAGCAAAGACGGAGGATTAGTATCCAGAGTAAAACCGATCATAACTCCTGGCGGAATTGTGACCATGCCAAGAAGTTTGGTTTTCAAAATAGTAACTGAATATGGAATGACTAAAATGATAAAGGGCCTCAGCAATTGGGAAAGAGCTGAGGAGCTTATTAAAGTTGCTCATCCGAGTTTCCGTGATGAATTAATAAAAGAAGCTCAGAAAAACAAAATATGGAGAAGATCTAACAAATTAGATAATTAGCAGGGAATTCTATGTATCAAAGTATTTGTTTTAATTAGGACAAGTTATTTATTATTGTTTTGTTGCAGCGATGTTGTTATTGTAAATATTCAAAAGAAAATATCGCCAGATTAAAAATAATAAGTACGTTTCATAAAATTGATTAGTTAGAGGTAATTTAATGGGGGTGTCTTTGGAAGAAACCCCCATTAAAAACAATTAATATAAACTAGAAAAGGAGTCAACGGTCATGGGAGCAAATTTTGCTTATCAAAATACAAGAGATTTCGAATTTATTCTGCAGGAATGGTTGCCAACAGACAAAATATTTTCTTATGAGCAATTTGCTGGATATTATTCTAAAGATGAAGTTAAATCGATATTTGAACCTATACTGAAGTTGTGCAAAGAAGTAATTGAACCGGTTAATGAAGCCGGGATTAACACTCCTTCGAAATTTGTGGACGGGAAAGTCATATCTCCTCCCGGTATGGGGGATTTATTCCACCGCCTTCAGGAAGAAGGATGGGGGACCAGTAATATCAGCGAAGAAAAAGACGCTATGATCCTGCCCCACATATTATACGCAATGATATGGGAGATGATGGGGGCGGCTAATCCGGCCTTAACGCCGTATATAGAGCTTACTGACGGGTCGGCCGGATTGATTCAGACATTTGGCGACGAGAAGTTAAAAAAGATGTTTTTGCCCAAGATGATGGACGGAAGCTGGTCAGGTACAATGTGTCTGACTGAGCCCAGCGCGGGTTCTGACGTAGGGGATATATTATCCAAAGCTTATCCGACAGACGATCCGAATGTTTTTAAAATAAAAGGAACTAAAATATTCATTACCGGCGGAGATAATGATTTTACTGAAAATATTATCCATTTGTTTTTAGCCAGAGTTGAGGGAGCAAAGCCCGGAACGGCTGGAATATCCCTTTTTGTAGTGCCTAAGTATTGGGTGAATGAAGACGGCAGTCTGGAAGAAAATGATGTTGAGACGACAGGAATTGAACATAAGATGGGACTTTTAGGCTCTATTACCGCCTCTTTAAGTTTCGGAGACAATAATAATTGCCGGGGGTGGCTGCTCGGTGTCAACCCACTGACCAACGACGGAAATGGAAATGGTATGGCGCAAATGTTTCAAATGATGAATCTTGCGCGCCTGGAAACAGGATTATCCGCTCTTTCCATGTTGTGTAACGGATATTATAATGCAAGGGACTATTGTAAAGACAGAATCCAGGGAAGACCGTTTTCTGATCCCAGAGGAGCACGGGTTCCCCTTATCAATCATGAAGACATAAAAAGGACTCTTCTCATGGGCAAAGCCCATATGGAAGCTATGAGAGCGATGATTTATAAGACGTTTTTCGCATTTGACGTAAGGCATTATGATTCGGACGCTGAGGCTAAAGCTAAAGCGGCTGATCTTATAGAAATTACGACGCCTTTATGCAAAGCGTATAATAGTGACGAAGCTTGGTGGCTGCTGGGAGAAGCGATTCAAACTTATGGCGGCTATGGGTATATGAATGAATATCCCATAAGTCAAATTGCGCGTGATGTAAAGATTTATTCCATTTGGGAAGGCACTAACTTTATCCAGTCGTTAGATCTGGTTGGGCGCAAATGGGGTTTAGGAAAAGGGAAAGCTTTTGATGAATTTTTACAAGATATTGAAAATTTCTGTAAAGATAACAAAAATAATGGGACTTTCGCCAAAGAATTTGCAATACTGGAGAAAGCCTTAAAAGCTTATGTAACGATAAAGAATAATATGCAGGAATTTAAAAAACAGGGTCGTGTAGAAATGATACCGTTATTTTCTAGAAGAATTCTTACGGCTACCGCTCAGTTGTATGCCGGGAGTTTGATTTTGGATCAAGCTTTAATAGCTGATAAAAGAGTGCAAGAACTGGGGCCTGACCATTATGATAATGATTTTTACAGTGGCAAAGTAGCCTCGGCAAGGTATTATTTGTGCAATGTAGTACCGAATGTCATGGCTCTGGCCGGGATAGTGGAAAGTGCTGATACGTCAGTTATCGATGTTCCTATTGGAGCATTTGATTATTAATTTGCTGCTGTAGTAACTGATATCTGTCTATAAAAATCAAGAGGGGAACTTTGAATAAGAAAAGTTCCCCTCTTTTGTCTTTTTAATTAAAATTATTAATAATCGATCTTGTTGGTTTTAGTCCAAATATTCAAATCCTGGGCGGCTTTGACCAATTCGTCCCTGAAATCAGGATGAGCGATGCTTATCAGTAGCTCCGCTCTGGCATAAAGGGATTTCCCCGCCACATTTACTATGCCGTATTCAGTACAGATATTGGAGGCGTAATGACGCGGAACAGTTACAATAGAACCCGGCGAAAGGGTTGGAACGATTCTGGATATTAATTTTCCGCCTGCTGAACGGGTAGAGGTCATGCAGATATAGGATTGCCCTCCTTTAGACCTTAAACAGCCGATGGTGAAGTCCAGCTGTCCTCCTGCTCCGGAAATCTGGCGCGGGCCGTTAGATTCGGAATTTATTTGCGTGAAAAGGTCTACCTGCACCGAGTTGTTAATGGCTACCATGTTGTCCAGTAATCCTATCCGTTCGGGAGAATTGGTGATTTCAGCCGGATAAGTCAGGCAAACTGGGTTTCTGTCCATGAAATCATACATACGCTGAGAGCCGATCGCGAAAGTATAAGTTATTTTCCCCGTATCCACGTTCTTCTTCTTGCCGTTGACCACGCCCTGTTCGACCAGGTCCACAAAACAATCGGCGAACATTTCCGAATGAATGCCCAAGTCTTTCAAATCAGCTTCATAAGCCAGTATCTTGCCTATAGTCTGAGGCATTCCCCCTATTCCAAACTGGAGACAGGAACCGTTTTGGATTCTTTCCACCAGCAGGTTGGCTATTTTTTTCTCTTCCGGCGTGGCCGGTATTTCGGCCGGGAAAGCTCTCATAGGAACGGTGTTTTCTACGATATGCGTTACTTCAGAAATATGAATGGCTTCCTTGCAGCCTCCCAGACACCAGGGAACATTTTCGTTGACCTCCACAATGACGTATTGCGAAAGATCACACACGTCTTTTATATATGAACAGGACGGCCCGAAGTTAAAAAAGCCGTTCTCGTCCATAGGAGTAGTCATGACCATAGCTACGTTAGGCCACCCTCCCATATAACCTTTATTCAAATTATGCGGGCACAGTCCGTAACTTCCCACTACGTGATAACAAAGGTTATCATCGGACAAATGGCGTTCATAGGCGCTTTGATGCCCGGAATGATATATAAAAGACTTATGTCCTGGATCTTTGACTGCCACCTGAACATCAAAAAGGGTAGAGATGCCCATTACTTTCACATCTTTAAGCTCTCCCGCCCGGTCCGCTAACGCCGCGTCCAAACCGGGAGGCGCCATAGTAAACATGCCGTACCATACCCAATCTCCTGATTTTACACATTTTACCGCTTCCGTCGTCGTTGTAAGTTTTTCCTTATATAAATCCATATACTTTGACATTAACCGTCCTCCTTAAAAATATTGCAAACCAGCTGTTATAAAAACTTTTATTTGTCAATATCTAATAATATGATTTTCAACAAGGAAAATAAAACTTTATAGAAAAATCGCTGCATTTGATATTGCAATAAATAAATTAAAAATTTTTTTATTAATAAATATTGTACTTTTGCATTTTACGGTACAAGCTGCTGCGGGAAATTTTGAGTAATTTAGCTACTTGGCTTCTATTGTTGGATTTTTTACTTAAATAATATTCGATTAACTGCCGCTCTTTTTCTTCATCTTCCTGAAGAATAGATTTTTTCCATTTCAGAATACCGGTGTTCATAGTGGCCTCTTGTATTTCCGCGGGAATTAAGTCTAAAGTAAGCGTATCGCCGCTGCAAAGGTTGATAGCTCTTTCTATGATATTGTTTAATTCACGGATATTTCCAGGCCAGTCGTAATTGATCAAGCAATCGTACACTTCCGGCTTGACATGTTTAACAGTTTTGTTCAAACGGTTGGATAAAGAGTGTACAAAATTCTCCACTAATAAGGGAATGTCCCCTTTCCGCTCTCGTAAAGCAGGAAGGTGAATGGAGATTACGTTCAGTCTAAAATAAAGGTCTTGCCGGAAACTATTGGCCTCAATCTGTTGCAGTAAATTACGGTTAGTGGCGGTAATAATTCTAACATTCACAGGTATAAAATGTTTGCCGCCTAAACGGATAATATTACGTTCTTCGAGGACTCTAAGCAGTGAAGCTTGCAGGTCTATAGGCATTTCAGCAATTTCGTCAAGAAAAATAGTGCCTTGATCGACTAACTCAAATTTGCCGGGATTGCCTCCTTTACGCGCTCCTGTAAAAGCTCCTTCTTCATAGCCAAATAATTCGCTTGAAATGAGTTCTCTCGGAATAGCCGCGCAGTTTATCCCTAAAAAGGGCTCGTTTCTTCGCGGACTGGCGTTATGGATTGCCTGAGCGAGTAAATCTTTGCCGACGCCGCTTTCCCCCGTCAGCAAGATGTTAGATGAGTTATCAGAGGCAATTTTGGCTTGCTCGACAGCCTTTAAAAAAACGCTGCTCTCACCTATCATATCTTCAAATAAAGTTTTGGCCTTAGCGCCGACGACTTTATTAGCTATGTTATTGGATTTGTTCAATATTAATAAAGCGCCGTTTATTTCCTTGTCGTCATCATCATACAATATGTCTTCATAAGGCGTACAATTTATCATAAAGCGTTTTTTTTGGCCGTTTATTTTAATAGTCATGTTTTCGGCGAAAAATTTACTTTTAAATTGAATGGTTTTATTGAGATATTCTTCGGTTATATCTCCGATTTCGCTTACATGTTTACCGACCCAAAAAGAACTTTCCAAAGGGGACAATCCAAGCATTTTACAAGCTTGGGTATTTATGGTGGTTATTATTTGGTTACGATTTATAGAGATTAGCCCTTCTGACATAGCGTTAATAATAGCTGACTT
>JAISDD010000208.1 GCA_031265005.1 Syntrophomonadaceae bacterium
GATATTTTGCCGTAACGCTCAAAAGATGCACTTTGTAAATGCTTAAAAATAGGTTCTTTATATTCCGTCAGCTTTAGCGGCCATAAAAAAGGTACGGCAACAATTAAAACTTTTTCGTAAATACCAGGATTTTTCAGGTCCGGAGGAGGATCGCACACGCCCCAAAGTAAAGGTTGATAGGGCTTTAATACTTGTTCTATTTTTTTACGCAAGCTGGTTTCTTCTTTAAAGTATGCTGGACTTTCTTTTATTTCTAATGTATCCATTTTTATCATCTTCCTTTATTATGCTCGGCTACAGGGCGCTCCGCCTCTGTACAAGCAATAACGTTCCCTTTCTTTGAGTAAATTTTCCACTTCAGCACGTTGCAGGCGCGAAGGTTTGCGGTCTGCTTGGGCGAACATCCAGGTTTGGAAAGCATATTGCTCCACAGTCTCCAGACGCTGCCAAGTTTCAAAAAGATTAGCGCCCCAGACCAAAACGCCGCGGTTTTCTAATAACAGAGCGTTGTAACCTTTACAGGCCTTAGCTATAGCATTTGCCAATTCTTCACTACCAGGCGCGGCATAATGCACCAATGGTACTATTCCTAAATGGCAAACGGCGGATGGAGTCAGTGCGTCTACTAATGGAAAGGGTTGTAAAGCGCATAAAGTTGCATAAGGAGGCTGAGCGTTAATAGTGCCATAAACCATAGGGTATTCGCGAAAAACACGCAAGTGCATCTCGACGTCTGCCGAAGGAGTGTAACTGCCAAAAGAATACAGAACCTCTCCTTTGTCTACACTAAGTTTTAAGATCATGTCTTCATCTAAATAGCCTTTATATACGCCAGTAGCTAAAGTGAGTATTTGGTTCGGATCGACGCGACAGCTAATACAGGCGTCATTGCCTTTAAGATATCCGCGTTCCTGCATCCAAGCACTTATTTTTAAGATCATAATTCTGGCGTTTCGCTCAGATGGATAAAGAGTCATTTTTCATTTCTCCTTTCATTAGATATACGTTTCTTTGATTAACTTATTTGTAATCAGCAGTCTATTTTTAAAAGTTTCTTTTATAACAAGCGTTAAGAACTGTTTTCTGATTCTTTGATTCTGCTTGTTAATTTTTTTTTCAATGATAACGCGTTTTATAAAAATGTCAAGTATTTCTATAGTATTTATATGACTTATATATTTTATATGTTTTTCTTGACATGATCATAAGAAGCGGTATAATGTATTAATATACAGTAAACATATAGATTTACTATAATTTTAAATATAATGGCTGTAAGTCTTTAATCTGACCATACATAACGGAGGATTTTATGATACAAGTCAAACAACTTTTTAAAACTTTTTCAAAGCAGCACGTTTTGAACGGGATCGATTTCAGTATTCAAAAAGGGGAGATTGTATCCATTCTTGGTTCGAGCGGCGCTGGCAAAACTACTCTCCTGCGCTGTATCAACTTTTTAGAACGAGCTGAATCAGGAATTGTTACCATCGAAGATATTTCGGTGGATTGCGCTCGTCCGTCTAACAAAGATGTTTTAGCTTTACGGCGAAAAACCGCGATGGTTTTCCAAAATTACAATTTGTTTCGCAATAAAACTGCCTTAGAGAATGTGATGGAAGGTTTGATTATTGTCAAGAGATGGCCGAAAGATAAGGCTAAGCAGCGCGCTATGGAAGAATTAGAACGGGTAGGGATGGTTATACAAGCTGATAAATACCCTTCACAATTATCCGGCGGCCAGCAGCAGCGCGTAGCTATAGCCCGAGCGATGGCTTTGGATCCATCGATTATTTTGTTCGATGAACCGACTTCGGCGCTGGACCCTGAACTGACTGGGGAAGTTCTGGAGACTATCAAAGCGGTAGCCGTTACTGGGGCCACAATGCTGATAGTAACCCATGAAATAGCTTTTGCAAGAGATATTTCCCATCGTATCGTCTTTATGGATGAGGGTCTAATTGCTGAGTCTGCCCTCACCCGCGAGTTCTTTAGCAACACGCAGAATGAACGCGCTCGGCAATTTGTTCAGCGTATTGCCTCTATTGACTATCAGATTTAAAGTCTGAGGCTCATAATATGAGCTGTTTGTAACCGTTATTCACCGTATACCGGATCGAATAAATATTATCAAAAAACTAATTAATAACAGAAAGGAACTGAGTTTATGAAAAAAAACAATTTTAAGAAGACCACGAATTCCCATTTTAAACGCGCTTTATTCACCGCTTTACTAGCAGGAGTTATTGCTTTAGGAACTTTGGCAGGGTGCAACGCTTCTAATCAGGGTAATTCCGGTAACGAAGAAAAAACAAATACAGATGAAAGCACTAAAGTACGCACCGTTAATATTGCTGCCACTCCCGGTTATAAACCAATTACTTATATTAATGAAGACGGTGACCTTGACGGTTATGACATAGTGGTATTCAAAGCCATTGACGAACGTTTGCCGCAATATGAATTCACTTTTGAAGCGGTTGATAAAGAAGCGCTGAACATCGGAGTTGAAACTAATAAGTATCAGGTTGGTCTCAACGGAATGTTTCGTTCCAAAGAGCGTGAAGAGAAATTTTTGATTCCAGAGAACCTGTTGGGGGCTACCCGCGTTGGCAGTGTATTGCGTGCGGATGAAACTGGTATCGCCAGCTGGGATGATTTGGTTGGTAAGCGCCTTTCTCCGTTGCAGGTATCCGGAGGCATATACGCTCTTATTCTTACTTATAATGAAAAACATCCGGATAGCCCGATCGCGTACCAAGAAATATCTACTTCAGACCGCGTCGCTAACTACCAAGGCTTGCGTGATAATGTATATGACGCGGTACCGGAGCTTGTCGACATATACAACCAAATCCAAGATCCGGACGTGATCCGGGATCTGAAAATTTCCAATACTTTTGAGAAAGTAAGCACTTATCCCATTATCAACAGATCGGAGACGGAATTGCTAGCAATTATTAACGAGCAATTAGACATTCTTTTACAAGACGGGACTCTTTCAAAAATCGCGCTTGAATACTATGGCGCGGATGTATTCGCTGAATAAAAACAATTATTGATCTGTTATTTTATTTCTGAAGCATTGAAAAATTTACTGAAAGGACTTTAAGAAGAAATGGATTTCGCCTATATGACAAAAGCTTTTCCCAAACTTTTCTATGCATTACCACTTACATTGGGCATTACTTTCGCTGCGATGATAGCGGGGATGATTATAGGCGGGATTTTTACTGTATGCAAACTCTCACGCTGGCGTATTTTGAGCGCCGGCGTGCATGGGTTCACAGTCGTCCTGCGGGGCATCCCCACGATTGTGTTGCTCTTTTTAAGTTATTTTGGGCTGCCGGTCTTGTTTTCTTTGTTTGGGATAAATATCAACAATTGGACTAAAATTACTTTTGCGATTATAGCTTTAACTTTAGAAGTAGCCGCCGTCGCCAGTGAATTGTTCCGCAGCGCTTGGTTGTCTTTAGATAAGGGGCAGCTTGATGCGGCGACCAGCATAGGGATGAACCGTTTTCAAATTACGCGGCGCGTCATTGTGCCGCAAGGATTGCGCGTCATTGTCCCTAACATTGGGAATCTGCTGATCGGGCAATTTCAGAATACGTCTCTGGTCTATACCTTAGGCATCATTGATATTATTGGCAGGCTGAATATCCTCAACTCGCAAGCTTATGGCGCGAAAAGCCTGGAATTATATATTTCTGCCGCAATACTTTACTGGTTAGTTTGTGTTTTATTTAGTTTTTGTTTCCATTTTCTAGAACAGCGCTTGAACCGGGGCATTATGCTTGTCCGCTAAATACTTTAAAGGAGACTATATGCATGTTATTCGACCTTGCTTTCGTTGAAAGGGCTATTCCGTTAATTTTAGGAGCTATACCGATCACATTGCTGCTGACGATTATGCCTATGATAGTAGGGACAATCCTCGGTTTCCTTATAGCTTTGACGCGGAACAACCGGATTCCGGTTCTAGACCCTTTGGCGTCTCTGTTTGTGTCTTTTATTCGCGGTACGCCTATTTTTGTATTGCTATTCCTGTTTTATTACGCTTTGCCAAGAGTTCTTGGAGTAGGTATCAAAACTATTCCCGCTCTCGCTACCGGACTGCTAACTCTCTCTTTTGTTTGCACCGGTTATTTGAGCGAGATCATAAGAGGAGCTTTGAAGTCTGTGGATATGTACCAGATGGAAGCGGCCCGCTCGATAGGGATGACTAGCGTTACCGCTTATCGCCGTATTATACTGCCTCAAGCAATCGTGGTAGCTATGCCGAATTATTTTAATTTTACTGCTAATATGTTGAAAAATTCGTCATTAGTCTTTGGAATAGGAGTTATCGACATTATGGCCGTCGCCAAAGTAGCTGCTGAGGGGGGCTATCGTTATATTGAAAGTTATACTATTGTGGCTGTTCTCTATGTGCTGTTCAGTCTATTGTTTAGCGCCGCTTTCCGTTATGTGGAATATGTATCCAGACGACGAATGGGCGCATTATAATAAAAACATGAAAGGAGTCTTTACATGCCCAATAAACAGCAATTTCTTGATATAATGAATTTCCAGGAGAACGGCGGGGTACCGGCCGCTTTTTGGTTTCATTTTTCTCCTTATGATAAACTAGCTTATCAGGTAGGCCAAAAAGACCTTTGGAACAATCTTATTAAAGAGCATCAAAAGTATTTGCGCAAAGTACCAAATGGCATCATCAAAGTGATGAGTGACGGCTATTTTACCACTCCGGCCGCTTGGGATATTGATGTTCGCGATCCTAAAGCTTTGAGCTCTTTAAAACCTACTGCCCAATCACACCCTTGGTTTGAGGAGCAGATAGAGCTTTGCCGGCAAGTAGCCGCGTCAGCTGAGGACACATTGGTTTACTATACTGTATTTTCCCCGCTTACAACTTTGTTTTTTAGTTATTGGGGCCGGGAGAATGGTAATGACAGCGATGATATATTCAGCAGATCGGAAGAGCGTCGTGTAGG
>JAISDD010000263.1 GCA_031265005.1 Syntrophomonadaceae bacterium
TACCTCGCCCGCTCTGATAGGCGGCGGCTACAGCGAAAATACTGATAACGACATTTTACGGTATGGGAGCAGTGACGCCTTCTTACCTGGTTCATCCATTGCTGGGGTTCTGCGCTCGTTGTGTCCGGACGAGGTGGCCCTGTTCGGTGGACAGGACAATATCAGCCCACTCTGGGTCTTTGACTCCGCCTTGAATAATGTAACGGTTATCGAGCTTTACGGTGTTGCTCTTGACCGTGAGAACAAAGTTGCTTTGGAACAAAAAAAATACGACTATGAAGCCATATCCACAGGCGCGGGCTTTACTATAAGGCTGCTTTTGACCATCAGAAAAGGAGATACGAGCAAAGATTTTGAGGGCTTGCTGAAAAAGATTGTCGGCGCGATAAAATCCGGCAATGTTGCTTTTGGCGCAAAGACAAGGCGTGGATTCGGCTGGGTGAGCTGTATCTCTGCTGTTAAACGCGAGTTTGACTTGTCCCCTGGAAACGCTGCCGCACTCCGCGAATGGATTGGTTTTGATTGGGAAAATGCAGACGGTTGGAGCGATGCAGAAGGCGAAGATTTTAGTTCTCTTTTGGAAACTATGACCGTCAAGCTCGCCCTAAGCGGCAGCATTATGATACAATACCGGCACAATATCTATGAAGACTTAGGCGCTAATGAGAAAGTCCCTGACTATAAGCATATCTCAATTGGCGGAAAACCCGTAATTCTTGGCACATCTTGGGCTGGCGCTATTAGTTCCGGCCTGTACCGCTTGCTTAAACCAAGATATCCGGGAAAAATAGGCTCTTACCTTTACGATGTGTTTGGCTATAACCCGGAAAGCGGCGAAAATGGCACAGACGACGATATGCGCGTTTCCCAAATCACATTTGGCGCATCGACCTTAACGGCGACTAACCTTACGACCGATGGCTACCGCAGTATAACCCGCGTGAAAATTGACCGTTTCTCTGGCGGCGCGGCTGACGGGGCGCTGTTTTGTGAGAAACCCTGGTATGGCGGTGAAACCGCGCTCGAAATGCGTTATCCCGCCAACCGCGACGATGACATAAAAGAATTGCTTTTTCTCGCTTTTGAATGCATAGACAAAGGCATTTTCCAAGTTGGGGGCGAAGGCTCCATAGGGCGAGGTTTTTTCAAAATAATGGCAATAAACGGCAATCCGCCGGAAGCGGTTTTAGGTAATCCTAAACAAGCCCTCGCGGAAGCTATACAGAGAGCAGGCGCAACGGAATGAAAATAAACTACGAAACAATCAAAGCTGCATTTCCCGGTAAGGCCTGGGCCTACGCCGAGCAGATTGACAGCATAAAAATCGGCAAGTGGGACGGAAAGGCGTTTAGGTTCGCCGAACCGCTTGCTGAGCAATATCTCCTTGAGCTACGCGTTTTTGACGGCGTCCGGGAATTGAAATTTACAGGCGATAATCGCCGTGACACGGCAGAATATGCCGCCGCTGATTTCATTCCCGAACTTGCGAATGCGCAGTACTTTATGTATGGAGAACACAGCGAAATTTGCGGCGAGTACACAAAGTTATGGGAAGAACGCGGCGGCGCGATATTTTTCCCTGCCAAACTGGATTTCCCCGAGGGGCAAACCGGACTAAAGCTCGGGATAAGAAACTTCGTTCGATATAATCCTATTCCTGTCCTTCCAAATTCCCCAAACGTTGATTATTTTTATGGACTTGCTACAAGCGGCGCGGGTGCGCTGGAAGTGATAGACTACGCGTATACTGGATTCTACTATAATAATGGAAAGGCGGTGGAGCTATGAACAGAAATTATCGCGAAAACAATAAAATTACCATACAAACAGAGGATTTCGTCAATCCGTATAATTTTGTTTCATTGCCCAGTAAATGCAATAAATCTGTTAATGTCGCTACGAATTTACATAACGATAATGAAGAAAGGTTTAGCGGCTCTATTTACGCCGCCCTTGAAACTTTGACGCCTCTCTTTATTCCCAACACTTCTTCAAACAGTGTGTTTCCTCCATATTTTTTTCATAACGGGAATAATGAAGCCGAAATAAATTCGTTCGATTTTTTCAGCTACGAAATATTACCGCAGCAGACTGATCTAAGTGAAGTATACGCGCGTCCTGTGATTCCCGGTTCTTCTATTCGCGGCGCCATAAGGTCTGCTTATGAGGCAGTTACCAACAGTTGCCTTTCGTCGTGCGATGATGAAGACCTTATATTCTACCGCCGCACAACTGTTCCCAAGACGAACTGCGGGCTACTCGCTAAAACTGCGAATGGGTATGTAATAACAGAGGCTGAGAAGATAATGTTGAACACCGCAGGTTATCACGGCAAAACCCATAGCTTTGGTACTGCTTTTGTACGCACGAACGACTCAATAAATATTGGCGGCAGCGTCAAAATAACGGGAGATAGTGTTTTTGTCGCTACTACAAACAATACATTTAATACTTCAAGAGGTTTTGTCACTGGGCTTTATGGCGTACAGGATTTATCTGATGTTTCCGCGGTAGGATACCATAGCGGCATCCTTTTCCTCGGTGAGAGATTCCAAAGAAAACACCACGACGCTGTGTTCATTAGAGGCACAAACTCATTCCCCATCGAACCCGAAGATTATGAGCGGTTTTTCAAGGTATGGGAGCAATATCAAGCGGATTCTCCCGGCTCATATCCTAATTACATTACCTTAAATGAGATCCCGGTCTATTTTGGAAAGGTGGGCGGCACTGTTTACATTACGCCTGCTTGCATTTCCAAGGAAGTGTTCGACGCCAAGTTTGCGGCTTTGCTCGGAAATCACAAACCCTGTGCGTCTGCTGCTGATGAAATATGTCCAGCTTGTGCGTTGTTTGGAATGGTCAGCAAAGATAGCTACGGTGCGCTGGCTTCGCGAGTCATGTTCCAAGACGCCTTGCCCGACAATTTCGATTACGCTAATGCAGCGGATTTCTATGAAAAACCACGCCAGTTGCCGATACTAGGCACGCCGAAGATTTCCGCCACCGAGTTCTATACCGAAGATTATACTGACATCTACAAAGTATGGAATTATGACTATGGAATCAAGAAGACAAATGGAGAATCCGAGCGGTTTACGCCTAAGCTGCGGGGCAGGAAGTTTTACTGGCATAAAAAGAGCCTCACCAGCGCCGCCCAAGGCGACAGGGCTGATTTGACGGCAAGGATAAGAGCAGTCAGCGCCAACAAGAAATTTCGTTTTGAGATTGCCTTTAACAGGCTGACCAAACCTGAACTGGACAGCTTGCTTTGGGTACTGACTTTTGGCGACAAGAATAACATTCACGCGCACAAACTCGGACATGGTAAGCCTGTTGGTTACGGCAGCGTGAGGTATACCGTAGATAGCGTCACTTTATATGATTTGCAGGAAGATTTGACTATCAATCCTGTCGCTTATTTGTTTGGGACGTATGATGCAAAATTCGTAAAATCCGTACCTGCTGATTATTTAAGGCTGACTGATTTTGCAAATGCCCCTAAGAATATATCGTATCCAAATGGGACTAGAGGGAAAAGTAGCGGAGTATACCAGTGGTTCGGGTTAAATAAAGGCAATATGAACCGCCTTGAATTCCAACAGGTGCTAGCTAGACCGAGCGAGATAAAGCGCCAAACAGAATTTCCCTCTCAGACTTCACCCGTTGGCGAGATTAGGAATCAACGTGAAGCGGAGCGAGCGGTGAGGACAAGAAGGAGGACAAGTTATGACCGCGACAAAATCAAGAGAGCGCTGGGGAATTATCAGTTAAACTTTCAATCACGCAAACTGCTTGAAAATTTCCTGGCGAACTACGAAGCCGACCCTGATTACTATAAGGATTTCAAAGGAATGTACGAAAGCGTAAAGGAGAAATATAAGAAGAGAAATGAGGCAAACGCTGATTTTTTTCCTGTCCGACTATAGAGGGCAGTTGGAAGCCGAATATAAGACCGACCGCGCTTTCAGCGTCACGGGGGTGCAAACCAGCGAAGCTTCCGTGCGCTACGCTATAAAACGGTTTGCCGAAAAAGGCAATGAACTCGCTGGGATAGTCGCGTTTACCCTGGTCAGAAACAGCCGTAATGTTAGGAGCGAAAGCAAAGGAGGCGAGGTTTTCCCATGAACTCTCTTCGTCTCGCCAAGCACCGTTTCACGCTTCGTTTCAAATCCGATACTATTTTGCCGTCATTTATCGGCAACACCATTCGCGGGGCGCTTGGCCGCGCTCTGTATGAGGATAATAGTTGGTTCGCGGAGGAGTTGCAGTGTGCTTGCTGCTGCGCCGAGCTTCGCGAATACAACAGCTATACTTACGGGTACTGTAACAATTGTGCTTATGGAAGTATTTTCAAGTCAAGCAGCGTCGTCAGTATTCCCAACCCTTACACGATTTCTGTGCCATACCCAGCGAAGATGGACTACAGAAGCGGTGACGAACTGATGTTTTTCATCACGCTGTTCGGGTCTGCCTGTGACTTTGGAACGAATGTGATAACTGCCGCAAAAAATATGTGCAAGGGAAAAATCACGGACTGTGTATGTGACTATGAAGGAACGGAATACGAAAGGGTGTGGAGCGATGGCGGGGCCGAAAGCATACCGTACTGCGGCAAACTGACCATTAACTTTATCACCCCCACGGAAATATTAAGCAGCAAAAAACCGGTGACGGAGGTTCCATTTGCCGCGCTTATTGACACTTTGTTCGGCAGAATTGGCGACATAATCGACAATTACACCAACGGCAAGTTTATAATCCCCTATAAACTTATCGCCCATAAACCGTACATTACAACTAAAACCAAGCTAAGGCCTACGTATTTCCAAACAAGTGGGCAACCGATACGGGGGTTTTTAGGCTCGGTAACGTATTTCGGCGACGTAACGCACTATCTTCCATACATCGACCTTGGCAGTCAAATCCATATTGGCAAGAAAACTACCCGCGCCTGCGGGGAATACAACTTTGAAATCTGAGTAGAAAATTTGAAAGGAATGATGCCAGAAAAAGTATATATTGCTCTAAAAAATCATCACGCCGCCGACCGGCCGAAAGCTCGCAAACCGCGTCAAGATAGCTCTCCAGCGTAAACGACAACTTATCCATGCAGATTCCTCCTATATATTTGGGGGGTTATGCCATAAGTGTTTTTGAAGATTTCCGCGAAACGTCCGGGGTTCTTGCAGCCGATTTCTTTCGCGACGATATAAAGCGGAGCTTCCGTGTGTTCGACCAAATCCAGCGCCTTTGCCATGCGGACGGCACTGAGATACTCATGGAGGGT
>JAISDD010000012.1 GCA_031265005.1 Syntrophomonadaceae bacterium
AAGTTGCATCAATAATCTGAAAATTTTTAGCTTTTATGTTTTCAATAACCTCTTTTCCCACTCCATGAGAACGAATAAGTACACCAGCATTATCTTCTTTTATATCGGCAACATCCGCTACAGTTTTTAAACCTCGTTTATGCAAATACTCAGTTACATTATTATTATGCACTAAAGAGCCTAAACTGTACCAAATTCCCTGCTTTTGTATACAACTTTCAGCTAAGGCCACAGCTTTTTTGACCCCTAAACAAAAACCAGCATGTTCAGCCAATTCAATATGCAAAATTTCACCTCTTATGTATTAATTCGTAAAATTTTATTTAATTCCTGCTTCTTTGTCATAAAGCTCTTGAATATTTGTGCTGAGAACATTGCTTAAATTTTTCAATCCGTCTGAAGTAACACGCCCCTGCTTGATGTCTTCATTGTAAATGGGTTCGCCTATAACAACCATCAATTTTCTGAACCAGCCCACCGGCAAAATACTCCTAGCGCCTATACACGCTATGGGGACTATTGGGCTGTTACCGTGTATCGCCAGCATAGCGGCGCCTTTTTTCGCTTTGACCGGCTCTCCAACATTTGTTCGAGTCCCTTCAGGGAATATTCCTAATATCATTTCACGTTCCAAAACTTTTTGAGCGTCGCGCATAGCTTGCCTGTCAACTCCGCCCCTGTTTACTGGAAAAGCGTTCATGGTTTTTAAAAATTTTGCGCTCCAGGTATATTTAAACAAACTGCTTTTAGCCATATAACATATAGGCCGCCGTATAGCGGCGGCAATCAATATGGGATCCCAGTTGCTGTTATGGTTAGCCACTATCAAAACTCTTCCTTGAGGGGGAATATGATGGCTTCCTTTTACTTTAAGGCCTAGAATTAAAAACAATATCCAGACAAAAAATCTTATGATTTTGTAAAACATCTTAATTATCCTTAACTATTGACAATATTTCCGCTATAACTTCTTCAATATCTTTATTGTCCGTATCAATAACAATTGAATCGTTCAATATTTTTAAAGACCCTGTTTCTCTATTACTGTCGCTTTCATCCCTTTTTTTCAGCAAACACTTTACCTTTTCGTAGCAGCCTTTATGTCCTTGCCGCTGTAAATCCGCCATCCTTCTTAATGCTCTTTCTTCTAAAGAGGCAGTAACAAAAAATTTATAATCAGCGCTGGGTAAAATACATTCCCCAACATCTCTCCCATCCATAACTACAGATCTACCTTGCGCCATTTTCTGCTGTTTTTCAACCATAATTTTTCTCAACTGTGAATGAGAAGCCAGCAAAGACACTTTATCATTCACGTCCGGAGTACGTATAAAGCCGCTTACATCTACTGAATCACAATAAATTTTTTGCTCGTCCGAAACTTGCAAAAAATAAACATCGGTATCTCTGGCTAAATTATACAGTTTTTCCGCATCATCCAAAGCTATTTTTAAATTTAACGCTTTCCAAGTTAAAGCCCTATACATAGCCCCGGTGTCTATATAAATCAATTGTAGCTTTTGAGCCAATATTTGGGCAATAGTACTTTTTCCCGCACCTGCCGGCCCATCTATTGCCATCTGCATATCAAAACCGCCTTAATAAATACGACATACTTTAGAGGCGCAATGCTTTTCCCTCTAATTCTTATCCTGTGGCCTTATCATGTAATAAAGCGCTATTAGCCCACAACCATTAGGCAAACAAAGCGTAAACGCTAACATCGCTGTAAACACAATAAGGTTGTTGCATTAATTATACGATATTCCGCGCGGGCACACAATTAATAAGAGCGTTATTCAAGGTTCCTTGATATGCACTGTGCTATTATTGCAGAAAGGAGTAAAAAGTAAAGCCCAAACAAGTAAACTATTTTTGTTCAGGATAATTTTTTTTGCCGCTTATTTTTATACATCTTCTCATCGGCCAAAATTATATATTGTTCTGGTGATACGTCGTCGTAACCTACTATTTCTTCGATACCATACGAAAAAGACAATGGATATTTATCGCCAAAAACCTTTTCTAATTCTTTAAGCCGCTCATTTATTCTTTTAAGCACTATCTGCGCGTGGCTTTTGCTTTTGTTCACAAAAATAACCATAAACTCATCGCCGCCCACTCTGCTGACATTATCATCTTTTCTCGTACTGTCCAAAATAGCGGTAGATATGGCTCTTATGTACCTATCGCCTTCATTATGCCCGAAATTATCATTAACCATTTTGAGCCCGTCCACATCGATATAACACACACAAAGAGGACGGCTGTTTTTATCCATCAAACATTCGCTCAAGTATTTTAATCCTTTGCGCCGCGACCCTACTCCGGTAAGTTCATCGGTATTAGCCATTTCAGTGAGTTTTTCTTCATTTTTCTTACGTTCAGTTATATCCGAAACAACATATAAGTAAGCCGACTTTAAATCCAGCCATGAGATCGGAATGGATCTAATTTGAAACCACTTTCCCCTGCTGTTGTCGAAATAATCGCAATTCACTGTTTCGTCACTTTTAATTGTATATTGTATAATAGTTAAAAATAAAGGATCCTCGCTTTTATTATCAACGATTTTCAATTCATTCTTAGCTATATCATTAGCAAACAACATATCATTTTCCGAAATAACCATAATAATGTCATTTATATTTTCCAAAACCGTTTTTAATACTTGCTGGGAAGCAGCTAACTCTTCCCTGGCTTGATGGTTGGCTTTCATTTCCAGTTCTATGCGTTTGGTACGCTCATCCAAAGCTTTAATCATCCCGTTAAAAGAATCAGAAAACTCACCCATAAAATCAACTGACTGGCTATAGTCCCCTTCTTGAACCCTCTTAGCCTGCCAGGTAAGGTGTAAGATTTGGGAATGCAGTGATTTAATGTTGGAGGCTAAATAATTATATCGTGACGGCGCTTCCACATATAACCTTCCATTGGCAAGTTCACTAGAAAAAACATGAAACTCTTTTAAATCATGAAACAGCTTGTTCACGTTCTCAGCTATATCACCGACCATTTCAGAAGATCCCGTAGCATCGATATCATCGCTAATTTTAGAAAACCTGCCCAAAGCTAAGTTACTCAAATGTTCTGACACAGAAGCTAATATTTGCGCGTCTTTATGTTTAAAATCAACACCGTCCATCATAATTTATACCCACAGTATCATTTACTCCTTTAGCTGGATGTCAAAACGGCAAACTCGTCCTCCAGTAGCCCAACAGTCAATTTCTTTAACATCAAATTCCTTGCCTG
>JAISDD010000073.1 GCA_031265005.1 Syntrophomonadaceae bacterium
TGTTCGTTTACGTCTACCAGGTTAGCGTTACATTCCGAGATAGCAAAGGCTATCAGCTGTTTCCCAAAATTTTGCCCAAAATATTCGGGCGCTAAAAAAAGCATCTCGATTTTCGTACCGGACAAAGCGATAAAACCGGCAATTTTACCGTAGCTGCTTCTCAAACAATAGATATCAAAAACGGCGAAATCCAATTCGGAAAGTAGTTTTTTGATGTCGAAAAAATCTTCGGAGCTTAAAAAAAAGTGTGTTGCTAGAACCGATCTTTCCCAAATGGAAAGTAATTGTTCTTTATAAAGGCTGGAATATTTTTCAATTTTAAAGTTTAACATAGTTATAATTAATATTTCCTTGTTTTTAATTTTTTCACGCCGGTAAAGGATTATTATTAAAGTTTAACGCGATTATTCAGGTAACGACCATTTTTTGCGGTATTCTTTCCATAATTTATGGCAGATTCAGGACACCTGTGTAAGCAGGCAAAACAAATTTCACATCGCTCTTCCTCCCAGACGGGCGTTCCTTTATTCAATTTAATAATCTGACGAGGACAGATTTTTTCACATAATCCGCAGCCGATGCAATTCTCATTAACGGTAAATTCTTTAGTTTTTCGACCGTATTTATAAACGAGATAGAGTATTGACGTGGAAAGACGAGGGAATACGCCCTTGAAATTATTTACTCCACCATTTCTTCTTTCTTTTATATGTCTGATAACCTCGTCTATATCGTGTTCCGCCTTATCAAGCCGCACATTGATATTTTCGCCACTGATTATCTTGTACATAGGCACATAATTATCAACTGTTTTTATTCCGAATATCGCGTTGACTGACATACGCTGATTTATGAATTTCTCCGCATTGGCTGTTGTTCCGCCACAGTTGAGCACAGCATATACAAACGTGTCCGCTTTAAGAGGGATATTCAGGTTTTCAAGAAACTCGGCGACAATTATTGGTATGCCGTAAAAATAAACGGGAAGAACAACGCCGAGAGTTTCGCTGTCTTTAATTGCAAAACTGTATTTATCAGCTTTTACGCACTCGGCAATATCAATCATGCTGTCATTTGTTCCAGTGGCAATTCTTTCAGCGATAAACTTACTGTTGCCTGTCGCTGTAAAATAAAAAATCATGCTTCACCTCTATAGCTTACTAATGCATAAAATTAAATATTGTTCGTTCGTTATACCGTTTTACCCCGCACATTTCTCACGGGCAAGAGTGAAGCGGCATAGCCAAATCGACCCCAAAATAGGCCAAGACCGTTAAATCCACAACAAAGGGCTTCAAGGATGTTGCCAAAGGCACAATCAAAACGGGCAAGGAGTCTCCGTCAAGAACGGCGGAATCATTTGCAGTGAATACCTCTCAGAGAGGCAGGCGAAGTCGCAAAACGCTTATTGCCGCGGTTTATCATAGAGTTGCTTTGTTTTCAGGCCATATTTCCTTGCTTGTGCACGAAAACTCATGTGTGCGGCCGCATTATAAAGAAATTTTGGGAAATTAGGCTTTACAAAGAGATTGTCCGCGGTTTTGTTGTTCCGGATATTTTCGGCTAATGCGTCGAGCGCCTTGCCGAGATTTTTCAATGGTCCTCGTCCAATCGGCGCGGCTGCTATCATGCCCCCAGCGCCGACACCTAAGCCTTGCCCCCATCTCAGACCGGAACGGACGCAGAAATTCCCCATCAACTCCAAAGCGACAGCATTTTGATGCGCCTCGTAAAAGCCATTGTTCACGACGCAGTATACGGCTGCGCCCGACGCGACATCCGCGACGCTGTTTTGTATTTCATCCAAAAGCCGCAGCAGATGAGACGGAATACCATCCACATAGAGCGGAAACACGAATATGAGAGCGTTGCAGCCCGTGAACGCCCTCATGATTTCGTCCCGGCTATACCTTGCCGCGTGGCAAACGGAGCAATCGGCGGCCTGCGCCAACCGAGCTTGCAGGTAGGCCGCGATCAATTCGCTTGCGCTATCTTGCGCTTTGGGACTGCCGTTTATAATCACGGCTTTCATGTCAGCGCCTCCATACCTTCCCGGGATGAAGAAAAAAACGAAACGAAACAGCGCCCGGAACCAAGATTCAACGCGTTGGCGACCGCTAGTTTCTTCGCCGTTTCCTTTTCCCGGTCCGTTATTTCGGGGCCGTAAAAAATATATTTATAAAGGGGAGATATGTCAAAACGCGGAACATGATGCGTTTCGGCGTTCAGCTTGCGGAAAAAAGGCAATACGAAGCCGATGCTGCGGTCGAGGACGGCTTTTATGTCGGGGGAAAGTCCGCCGAAAACCAAGCGGCTCAAAAAAATAAGCTCCTCGTGTTTCGACATAAGCGCGACAAAGTCGGCCGCACGGTCATCTATCACGCACCGGCCCGGCGTTTTAAACCAGCAACGAAAACAGCCCATGCAATGCCGTACAGCTGGCGCCGCAGCGAACAACGAATATTTTGCCGTATCTTTCGGCAAGAATTGTTCGGCCTCGCTTTGCTGCAAATCATGGAGAATCAATGCTCCGCTCATATATCAAACCTCCGTACCGTTAAATCGACTTGCCATGAGTATAGAACAAAGTGGGCCGCTATGCAATATCGAAACGAAAATAGCGATTATAAGGATCGCGTAACCAACGCCGCAAGGCGGTGCCTTGCCCGCGAGAGCCGTTGGTTATTACGCTTTTGAGTTGAGGATTCGATAGCTGCTTATTTGTTTATCCTCCGTTTATATTTACCTGATAATATAATAAGAAGTATTTTGAAAAAGGAGGCGTCGGAATGAACACCATCATGATTGTCGATGATGACCCATATATCCGTGAACTTGTAAGCACGGTACTCAAAAACGAGGGCTTTGTTACCTTTGAGGCGTCTGACGGGCGGGACGCGCTATTAAAAATGACGACCGCCAACCCTGACCTTTGTGTTGTTGATCTTTTGATGCCAAACATGGATGGCTTTGATTTGTGCTGGAGAATTCGGCAATATTATGAGGATAAGCCGATACTCATGTTAACAGCGCTGGACGACATAAGCCAAAAGGTCAAGGCTTATAATCTGGGAACAGACGATTATCTCACCAAACCGTTTGAACCGGCGGAGCTTATCATAAGAGTGAAAGCGCTGCTCCGGCGCTATAAAGTTCCTGTTTCCGAAACTTTGAGCGTCGGAAAGCTGGCGGTGGATAACAGCCGCCATACGATTTATATAGGCAGCGAACGTATAGAAGATATTCCGCTGAAAGAGTTTGAGGTTCTCTATAAACTCGCCCGTTCGCAGGGCAAAATAATTCCCCGGGATAATTTTATCGAGGACATATGGGGCTATGATTTTGAGGGAAACGAGAGAACATTGGATGTTCATATCAACCGTTTGCGCGAGAGATTTCCGGCGGAACAATATGGGTTTAAAATTACCGCCATTCGCGGCATTGGCTATCGCCTGGAGGCGAAGATATGAAAAAACAACAATGGATGCCAACGCTTGGCTGGATGCTTTGGTTACTGTTCATCATGGCCGGCGCGTTCACGGCGGGATATTTTCTGACTATGCCGATTTATAAAATAATAGGCCTACCGCTGGAGCCGGTATCGTATGTGCTTAGCGGATTCATATTACTGGCCGTGTTAGCGTTGGAATGTTTCGCGTTTTTCGCCATAATCCGTAATATTCAGCAAGAGAAGGAACCAGGTTGGTTGTATGATAATTCGTTTAAGGTTGTTTCCGAGGCCATGAGCCGAATTGCACGCGGGGATTTTAGCGTGTTCCTCGATCCAAAAGGTTTCGGGGCTTACAGAATTTTTGCCGACAGCATAAATAAAATGGCGAAAGAGCTTGGCGGGATGGAAACTTTGCGGCAGGATTTCGTTTCCAATGTTTCCCATGAAATACAATCCCCGCTTACGTCTATCACCGGCTATGCGGCACTTTTGGAAAATGACGCGCTTACGCCTGTACAGCGGAAACATTACCTTGATATTATAAAAGCCGAAAGCGCCCGCCTGTCAAAGTTGAGTTCAAATTTACTGAAACTTTCCTCACTGGATTCCGGCGTCGCTTCGCTTTCCATCAGTCAATTCCGCTTAGACAAACAATTACAAAATACAGTGATTTTACTTGATCCGCAATGGTCGGAGAAAAATATATCTATAACAGCCGAACTCGACAAAGTAATTGTTTCCGCTGACGAGGAGCTTCTTTCCCAAGTCTGGATTAATCTGCTGCACAACGCCATCAAATTTACACCGGAGGATGGCGCGATTCACATTAGATTGGCCACAAACGAGGGGAAATTTATTTGCGCGATTGCCGACAACGGTATGGGTATCTCATCTGAGGAACAAATCCATATTTTTGAACGATTCTATAAAGCAGATAAATCCCGCGACCGCTCCCTCAGTGGTAATGGTTTGGGGCTGTCGCTGGTAAAGAAAATTGTGGAGTTGCATGGCGGCAGTGTGAGTGTGGAAAGCGGGAGAGGGAAAGGAACAACTTTTATCGTCACCCTTTGAGTTTATATTGGTTTATATTCCGTTTACTCTCCGTTTATTTTGCAGGTTCATGATAAAGTTGCATACCAAAGAAAAGGAGAGTATTTTTTATGACAAACAAGTATGGTCAAACAATACAAACGACCCAAAGGAGGGAGCAGCATGAAGTCGAACATTCAGGTAAATAAGGGAGAAAAGTTACCCGAAGGTCTCCGGTTCACGGGCCGGAGTGTGCTGGCGGCGGACGGGAGGCAGGCGCCACTATACCTGTTCCGGCTGCCGAACGGTTCGGACATGGAGATGGTTGCGGTGCCGGCGGGAGACTTCATCATGGGAACGGACGACTCAGACGCACCCGGCTGGGAGAAGCCAAAGCACGTTCACCCTATGGAACATCCTTATTGGATTGGCCGCAACGATGTGACGCGCGGGCAGTTCAAGGTGTTTTGCGTCGCGACAGGCAGAGCCGAGCCGGAGAATACCTATTTCGACGACAAGCTGGGGGAGGAAAAGGATCACCACCCAGTGGTCATGGTTTCGTGGGACGAAGCGAAAGCTTACTGCGCATGGGGAGGATTGGAGTTGCCAACCGAAGGCGAATGGGAGAAGGCGGCGCGAGGAACCGACGGACGGAAGTATCCGTGGGGGAACGACTGGGATACGGGGAAGGCGAACTTCCTGGACGCGTCGTGCCCCGGGGATAAAATCATGATGGGTAATGGAAAGACGTTAGACGAACACATGGCGGCTTTCGGCGGCCGTGACTTGAAATATAATGATAGCTTCCCTTACACTTCGCCTGTGGGAAGCTTTCCCGCAGGAGCGTCGCCATATGGCGCGCTCGACATGGCAGGGAACGTCTTTCAGTGGGTCGAAGATTGGTGGGATGAGGAAGGTTTCCCGCGTTCCATCAAAGGAAATTTCTCACCTCCTCAGAGCGGTTCGTGGCGGGTCGATCGTGGCAGCAGCTGGGGCAACCCCGGAGTACTCGCCTGCCGGACTACTATGCGATACGGATACGCGCCATCCGACCGCAACGAACACCTCGGCTTCCGTGTTCTTCTGAGGTCCATACGTTAATTTTTGTCAATGCGTATAAGCGCAAGGCGTAATCCTTGCGTAGTTTAGGAGAGGTAATGAAAATGGAATTTGTCGTGCAAACAAAAGACCTATGTAAAACATTCGCTGGTAAAAAGGCGGTGAACCGGGTAAATATCAACATTCGCAGGGGTGATATTTACGGCTTTATCGGTGAAAACGGGGCGGGAAAAACAACGTTCATGCGGATGGTGTGCGGTCTCGCGTCCCCTACGAGTGGTATGATACGGCTTTTCGAGAGCGCCGACTTGGAAAAACAACGCAAACGTACAGGTGCGGTCATTGAGAATCCCGCGCTCTATCCGTCCATGACCGCGGCGCAGAATTTAGAGGCATACCGCTTGCTCATGGGCATCCCCGGCCAGAATATCGTTTCGGAACTGCTTGATTTCGTGGGGCTTGGCAACGTGGGCAAGAAGAAAACTAAGGATTTCTCCCTTGGCATGAAACAACGGTTGATGATCGCCATCGCCTTGATTGGAAACCCCGAATTTCTCATTTTAGACGAGCCGATGAACGGGCTTGACCCTATGGGTATCAAAGAAACGCGCGACTTGCTCCTAAAGCTGAACAAGGAAAAGAAACTGACAATCGTAGTATCTAGCCATATTTTGGACGAGCTTTCCAGAATGGCGACCTGTTACGGCGTTATTCACAATGGTAACCTCATCGCGGAGTTTTCAACCCGTGAATTGGAGAACAGATGCCGCCGCAATATAAAAATCGTTGTTGATAACCCCGACAAGGCGGAACATATCTTGAAAACTACGGTCTGCGCAAACTTTGATGTAATGGCAGACGGCGCGATTGTCTTATACGATCACCTTGACGAGGCCGCAGGTATCAACCAAACCCTTGTTTCAAACGGACTCACCGTGTCGGTTCTCGCGCCCGGCGGACAAGACCTCGAAGGTTATTTCATGGATTTGATGGGAAGGAAAAACTAATGAGTATCATAAAATCAGAGTTGTACAAGCTCAAAATTTTCAGACCCTTCTACATTTGCCTGTCTATCTGCGCCGCGATTGTCGCGCTTTTTGGTCTTTCCATACAGGGGGGCGACGTGGAATACGCCGAAGGGGGCGAGGGTGGTATCAGCGCCGTACTGCTCATCGAACAGACGCTCGATTTGCCGTTTCTGCCTTTCATTTTCGCGGTATTTGTTTCACTTTTTGTGTGCGGTGAATTTCATAACGGCACCATTAAGAACTACGTGTCCAAAGGCTTTAAACGCGTGGGCATTTATGTATCCAAGCTCGCGGTTTGTGGCGTGGCCGTTTTGATGATGTATGGCGTCTATGTCGCGCTTTTGGGTATCATGGGAACGGTTCTTGGGGGATTTGACCCGCAAGGCGTCGCCGCTTTTTCCAATACGACTGCTATGATACTAGGCGAAGGGCTGTTAATGCTTGCATACGCGGCAGTATTTATCCTTGTTTCCATGTGTTTACGCGGGGTCGGCGCGTCTATCGCGGTCAACCTCTGCATAGAGTCCTTTCTCCCCATCATCTTGCGGGCGAGTAGTTTTATAATCGGCGGCGACATAATGCTGGAAAATTATTGGATTTCA
Source organism: Syntrophomonadaceae bacterium (assembly GCA_031265005.1). Classification (GTDB taxonomy): domain Bacteria; phylum Bacillota; class Syntrophomonadia; order Syntrophomonadales; family Syntrophomonadaceae; genus JAISDD01. Next base: position 7,170 of record JAISDD010000073.1, read on the forward strand.
ACGCATATTACCGCGCTTGCCGCACTGACGCCGGAAAGCGGCGCAGTACTGCGAGGCATCCTCGTCGGGCTGTGCTACGTGGCCGGTGGAACTCTTGTTGGAAGCATATTGTTTAAGAGGCAGGATATCAAGTAGACTAGCAATTAACGCATGGCGGGAAGATCGTTACTATTTAATTCACAGCTTGCTGTCCGCCGCCGGTGGTTGACCTTCTGAAGTCCGCACTATGATCCCAGTATCACGATTGTGCCGCTGCTAATGGCTACGCCCTATTCAGATTGCTAACCTGGATGGCAATGTGAATGGTACGCCTGCGGGAATGGTCTATATCCTAGGAGATACGAATTTCGCGTGCTACGTATCCCTGCTAATTCATCTAAAAAAACAGCGCTTCTAATATTGCTTAATCGTTGTACCCAAGTATTCTGATCAGTTGTTTCTGTGAATAATGATAGGCGCTGATGGGCATATTGCGCAAATCTGCGGTATTAGAACAGATCAGATAATCGATGGTCCTGCCATCAGCATCTTTGACGACCTCAGATATGATGACGATGTGCCGCCAGGCCCCTTCCTCGCTGCCCAGCAGGATCAAATCACCGGGCTGACCTGTCCAAAATTGCGCTCTAGCATCAGCAACCAGGCCATGACCGGAATTGTTCAGGGCGTAGTTGTAAAAACCCTCAACACCAGCCCAGGATACAGAACGCCCGCTGGCGGACTGTGCGCTGCTCGGCGCAGCGTCGTACCATTTCCACTGGTCGGTTCCGGTGTAATCCATAGGAATGCCTCCGGATAACAGACTTTGCGACGTATAGTTGGCGCAGTTGCCGCCATAGCGGCTATAATCCGGCCATTCAGCGCTATTGCGGTCTCCCGCCCATTTTGTGGCGTATGCCACCGCCGCTTCCCGGTTATAATCGTGTTCCCAGCGTAAAGATTCGGAGACGGGCGCTGCCGTCTGTTCACGCAGTGCAGCGATGCTCCGCGTGTGAGCATTGAGAACTCGGTCGCGTTGCGCATCAAGCACCGTCTCTATATCATCACTGGCCCAGATGTTGTCGCCGCCGCGCAGTAGGGAAGCCAGACTGCCGAGGGCTACCCAGTTAGACGTGTCTATTTGCATATGGGAGTTCAATTTCCAGCCGCTGACTGTCGGTATCAAGGTGAAACGGTGGCGTATGTTAAAAGATTCGGAAGCCACGCCCGGGAACGCCCGGAAGTTCTGCACCGAATCTTCCAGGGCGGAAAGCGACAAGTTCCCATTTTCTTCGGCGGTCACATCGGTAACAGTCAATTTATAGGCGTAGGAATCCAGTGACAAATCGCTTGCCTGCGCCGCCCGTAATCCCACAGTGACCTGCCAGACGGTTTGCCGGGCTAGGGCTTGATTGCGCGCTCCGACCGCGAACAGGTGCGAAGGGTCGGCGGCGTTCAATGCCGCAAGGGATTCATAATACAGATTCAGATAGTCCAATAACAACTGCTCCTGCTCGGAGTTCAAACGCTGAACCGCGCCGTTCCCATAGGCGATCAGGCCCGACCCTTTAGGTTCCGGATTCAGAGCGATTGGCGCGGATACGGCAGGGTTTTCTGTTTCATAAAAAATCAGAGGATGAGCGGCGCAGACTTTCAGACCTGACTGTTTTTCACCGGCGGCAATGGAGTCATCCTGAATTACCCGCGCGTAGACAGCGGCGGCGAAAAGCAATATCAGGCAAACACCCAGGACGGATATTTTTATCAGTGTTTTTCCTGGTCTTTTCTGGTTTCCGTCCATATTCATAACCTCAGCCTTTTTTTCAATTTGCTCTCTCTATATTTTTTCAGACTGCGCGCCTGTTTGTCAAGAGAGGTTACAAGGGCGTATTGTGAATTTTTTGTGAACTTTTTGTGAACAACAAAAATTCAGTAGTAATATTATACCAGCTATTTATATCTGATCAATTGCAAAAATAAGTTCCGCTTTGTAGGAATAAATTCCCCTGCTTTGCCGAAACATGTAAAGAGTTTAAATTAAGCCGTTTGCCTTGCCCGAAAACAGCCAAAGGCAAGAAAAGAATAAAAACGGGGCTTTAAATGTTATTTTATAATTGCCGCAATGATCGCATGACTGAGTAAGCCGAGCCCAATGCCTATCCCTGCCCCTACGACTACGCCGATCAGGGTATTGATCCAGCCGGTGACCAAAAATACCGGCCAACCGCCTCCGCTTAAAAAACCTATCAGCGCGCCTATTACTATTCCCAGAATAAAAAACGCTCCATAAAACAGCCCTACAACGTCCCCATGCGCAGCATACCACTGCTGGGTTTTTATTTTGAATTCCTCCACTCCAAAGTCATCAAAAGATTTCATGAAATCGTCAAAATTATCCGTTAATTCTGCTTCATCAAATTTTTGCAGAGTGATTTGCAGCGCTTCTTCTTCAGATAGACCTTCGGCCATTAAATCAATAATTCCGTCGCCGAGATAAGTTTTAATCTCTTCGGAAAAATCACATTGTTCAGGTTTTAAGCTTAGTTTACGCTTATATTTCTTAAATTTACGCTTTAAATTTTCCCGTTGTTGCTCATATTGAAGCTGCAGATGTTCTTTGTAAGTTTTCTGGCCATCGGAATAACCGGCTTTGCGGGCGACCCGTTCCACCAAATGGTCGATTTCGCGCATAGTATCGTATTTTAATTGAGAGGTTTTCATTTATTTAATCTACTCCTTCCAAAAACATATTTATCATTTCTCTGATATTTTTCCATTCTTGTTTACGCTTTTGTATATGATGAAGTCCCTGGGGTAAGAGCTTGTAATATTTCCGACGCCCGCCGATATTTTCGCTGCCCCAATAAGACTCTATCAGATTACTTTGCTCCATACGTTTAAAAGCTAAGTATAAAGTACCTTCTTTCAATTCAAATTGCTTGCCGGTTTTTTGTTTGACGCGTTTGGCGAGCTCATAGCCGTATAGATCTTCATGGTACAGCATTGATAAGATAATGATGTCAATGAAACCTTTAAGCATTTCTTTTTCAAAGGCCAATAAATTTAAACCTCCTTTTACTTTATATAATACATTGTAATATTAAGTATAGTATAAAATTATATAATAGTGCAAGGTGTTTTTAATACTAATCCGCATACCCCTGCGGGGCACAAGATTAAATATGTTCCCTTAAAGTGGATTAGTACATACTATCTCGTGCCCCAAAGGGGTATTTTCCTTAGCCGCAGGCAAATCTCGTGACCTTTAGGTTATATTTGTCTGCGTTTTTAATAGAGAATAGTATAAAGATAAATTTAAAAATTATGTTATTTGTGAAATTTTTGATAATTGATGTTTAAAAAGTTAACAGATGTTGTGTGAATGGGGGTTGCAAACAGTGCGCCGCATGGGATAAAAGGCAAAGGGTCCGCGATTATCTTAGCGTAAAAAGCGGACTGCTAGGTTGGTTTTACTAGGTTTCCATATTTTGTATTTAGAGTTGATAAACTCAATGTACTAGCATTAGCTTACGGTTGTAATTGATCAGGCATCCTTCAAGAATAATGTCCTTTTCAGTTTTAGTCAGAGGGGCGACTGATAATTTAATGAAAAATATTCCCCGCTCAGAAATAACATAGGAAGGGATGTTTGAAGTATCTGCCGCCGTTATTATATCGATTATATCAGGTATAAAAATATAATCCCCGTTTTTAAAAGAAGGTTCGCCTTCGACTACGAAGGGGATCAGGCCCCAGTTTATTAAATTGCTGCGATAGCGTTTGGTAGCGTATTCATTGGCGAAATTAGCTAAAGCGCCCAGAACTCTCTGGCAACTGGCCGCTTGTTCACGGGCGCTGCCATCGCCGGGTTTAACAGCGAAAATGGCGGAACCGATAGTGATGTCGGCGTAATCAAGATTTGTCATATCGTTTATAGAATGGATTTTTCCCATTACGTTCACCAGCTCCGGCAGCTTTTCTTCTATAGGCGAACTATCGTATTTACCGCGAGACAGCATGTCGATACGAGCGTTTTCAGCTTGCTGGGCCTGTTTGGCGCGCCCCACGTAAGCGGGATCTTTTCTGGATAGAGTATATTCCGCTAACCCCAAAGGGTTGGAGCGAAAAGAGGAGGTTTCCCCGGAAGGAATGATTTCATCTGTAGTGGTGACCGGATCGGTTATGTAAGACACGATTTTTATCAACAGGTTTTGGCCTAATGGCTGGATATTTGGCCAATCGACAATGTTCGGGCCGTACTGCAATTTTTCATTAATTAAAGGATTATTGACGCCATAATATACTCTGTTTTTATAAACAACGTCGTTGTAATGGTATGCGGGAACCTCGTTATCAAATTCTACGGAAGCGGCTGAAGTCAGATAACCGCCGTTGATGGCGGTGGCCGCGATACTGCGGGCGTCCATTAAAGCGACGGAAGCTATCTGGTTATCCGCAGGCCTGGATCCTTCACGGTTAGGGAAATTCCTGGTGGTATGGCGTATGGAAAGTCCCTGGTTGGCCGGTACGTCTCCAGCGCCAAAGCAGGGGCCGCAGAAAGATGTGCGCAGGATAGCTCCAGCTTCGGTGAATTCCGCGGCGGACCCGTTACGGAGTAATTCCAGCAGCACCGGCTGACTAGCGGGATAAATTGATAATGAGAAACGGTCATTGCCGATAGCATGTCCTTTTAAAATGGCGGCCACCGCCATGAGGTTACTGTAAATGCCGCCAGCGCAGCCCGCGATGATTCCTTGATCTATGCGCAGCTTCCCGTTTTTGATTTTGTCAGTTAAATGCAAACTGAGATCCGGGTTTTCTAACATATGCGCCGTTTCTTTTTCTACTTTATGGAGAATATCCCCTAAATTTTCATTTAAAGTATCTATTTCATAAGTATTGCTGGGATGAAAAGGCAAGGCTATCATTGGGCGGATGTCTGACATATCCACTTTAATCATTCCATCGTAATAAGCCAGGCGCCCCGGTTCCAGCTTTTTATAATCATCGGCCCGATGGTGCAGGGCTAAATAATCTTTTATAATATTATCAGTCTGCCATATAGACGACCAACAGGTGGTTTCCGTAGTCATTACATCGATACCGCAGCGATAATCAGCAGACAGGCTGCCGACGCCGTCGCCTACAAATTCTAAAACAGCGTTTTTAGCCAGACCGTCGTCGAAAACCGCGCCGATGATGGCTAACGCTATGTCCTGAGGGCCGACCCCTGGCTGCGGGCGTCCGGTTAAATAAACGGCTATTACCGGAGGGTAATCTATATCATAAGTTTGGTTCAGCAGTTGTTTTACTAATTCTCCTCCGCCTTCGCCGACCGCTAAAGTTCCAAGAGCGCCGTAACGGGTATGGCTGTCGCTGCCCAAGATCATTTTACCGCATCCGGCCATAGTTTCGCGCATATAAGAATGTATGACGGCGAGATGAGGGGGAACATATACGCCGCCGTATTTTTTAGCCGCTGTTAATCCGAACAAATGGTCATCTTCATTTATAGTACCGCCGACCGCGTTGAGTGAGTTGTGGCAGTTAGTCAGGACGTAAGGCAGCGGAAATTTCTCTAAACCGCTGACTTTAGCTGTTTGAATAATACCGACAAAAGTTATATCATGTGAGGCTAAAGCGTCAAAACGCAATCGTAAACGCCGTTGATCGGGAACGGTGTTATGAGATTTCAAAATGGAATGTGTGATAGTAGCTTCATGGGCTTGTAAAATTTCCTCTTCAGAAATAAATTCCCGCAAACGCGCCTGAGTTAGCGGATTGTCTTCCAGTATTTCCTTTTGGCTTAATAAATAAAGGCCTTGTTTGAATAGAGTAAGCATTTATTCCTCCTTAAATTATGGAAAATTTTTATTTACAAAACTTTCAAGTTTTATGAATTCATAAATTATCGTATGTTCAATTATATCATTTTCTTGCCGCCGTTTGCATCTGTTGTGTCGGCGGCGGTTCCTGCGTGGTTTCGGGAACTTGTTTGCCTTGTTCGCCATAAAATCACCTTTCCTTCGTTGCAATGAGGCTTGGACAACTCCATTGTACTCCGGACTGGTGATTCTTTGTATAACTTCCGTTTCCCACCCGCATAGCGGGTGGTTTTTTGTTCCGCGCAAAACCCGCGCGGAACTGCCTAAAGGCTCTAACGGAAAACGCTACCCAGTTACCTTCTGTATTGTGCGGCGCATCATCCTATTAAGTGACTAAGTAACAGTTATAATTTTGTGCCTAATAATGTTTTGAATTTGAATGAATAAATTAGTCTTTTCATTCTTCGATATCATTTTCACCCGCTTTATAGAACATTTGTTTTGTTATTATATGACAAGTTGATGAAATTATTAAAGGAAAAAGAATTTCACCTATTCAATTTGTTTTGTTAATAATTATTTTTTCGACAAAACTTTTCATTTTACGGCATTTTTTTATGAAGTATTATTTGTTCTTATGTCGAAGTTACCTATAAAATACAGAGATAGTAAATTATGTAGATGGAGGTGTTAGTTCTTGGATTAAATATTTAGATAATAAAGGTTTCTTTGTATTTTAATTTTGAATTAAAGGAGGAATTGCACTATGATGAAACCTAGGAACAAGATTTTGATCAGTTTTATGATGGTATTTGCCATAATATTTAGCTTTTGCAATCCTTTATTTGCATCTAATGGTTTTGAAAAAGATAAGGATATCCCTGCTTCTCAAATCACAAGAGGAGCAAATATTGGAATTATCCAAGATGTACCATCTATAATTGATATTATTGGAGAAGAAAACCAGACAAGCGGAGCAACAGAAGTATCTATAAAACTTGTTCGTAATGGTAATAGCACGACTTGTCAAGCATACCTTGAATGGTCCGGAACCCAAGTATTTCAAACTTGGCGTTTTAAAAAGATTAGTATTACGAATACAAGTATTTTATCACCAACGGTATATGGGACCTTTGGAAACGGGACAACCTATACAACATATGAAGTTGTTGGCGCGCCAGTTGGTTCATTATTTATAGGTAATGTTACAGTTCCAACTAATGTTACCCAATTTAGATCAAGCGCAAATAGCTTGCAAGGGTATAAATGGGAGGGTAATATTTGGTTGTCGGCAGCCCCAATATCTACAACTGGCACTATTAACTAAATCTTATTTGCTAAACATAAATATAGGAGAATTAATTTGGGACCTTTAAACTTATTAATAAAAAATCATAAACATAAAATAATTCCAGGTAAAAAGAGTATTGAAGAATTATTAATATACTTAAAAAGCAAAGTTGATATTATTGAAATAAGTAATTGTGATATTATTAACACTTTATTATACCGCGAGGGGATTACTCTCGTTAATTCATTATATAATCATTGTTTAAAGCTAACTCTTGATGAATTAGAGTATTCAATATTTCATATTATCAACAATGAAAAAAGCAGCTATTATTATGATAACAATTATGCTTGCATCTCCTCTGTTCAGACTGAAAATATTATTTTTGTAGCCTTTGAAAAACAAACTAGATACATTAAGTCTAACAGTAATAAATTGATGATGGAATTAATTATAGAACAAAGCATCACGCAATATGATTATGATAATGAAACCTCCATATTCTTTGATTATCTTGGGCGCTTTGATAGATACTGCAAGGGAGAATATTAATATTCAAATTTAAGGGAGTATCCCGAAGGTTGTGCAGAGTCCAAAAAGATGTAAATAAGGCATTAATATTTAAGGGGAGAGAAGGCTCAAACAGCCAGACTCTCTCCTTTGTTAATGCTAGTCTAAAAACAGGCCGGATGTGACTTTTCCGCCCGCTGATGAAAAAGTCTAATTTGATACGCGCCATCCCTTGATGTTTCTGGCGAAATGCCATATAAAGAAAGTACAAAATATTCATTCTGCACCTGGAGGTATTTATTATGTTGGATGTTGCAAGAATATCCGTCAAGGGGCAAGTGACTATCCCCATTGAAATTCGCAAAAAAACTGGGTTTGAAAGAAGGGGACAAAGTTATTTTTATGGAAAAAAGCGGTGATATTGTTCTGATGAATTCAAACCGTCTCGTGTTTGAAGAATTTCAGCGCGATATGGCAGGCGAAGCCGTAAGAGCCGGGCTTAACTCCGAAGATGACGTTGCAGACTTGGTTAAACAAATTTGCGGGAAGATGTGGGAGGCTCAGCATGCGGGTAATGCTTGAGATAAGGATTTCGGCGGAATTGACTTGGAATGCCCGGAGATTATGACAATCAGTGATTTTGATAAAAAATACTTGTGAAATCTCATACGATATCTGTGCGGCCCTCTATAATTCTTAGCCTGTAATCTCTTTTTGAGCTTTCTTTGTCAAAGACGCAAAGAGTATTGAGTAAGATTTATCGATCATATCCCGAACAATATCATCCGGCACAGAACCGTCGAGATAAACAGAGTTCCAATGCTCTTTGTTCATGTAATATCCCGGAATAATATCTTCGTATTGGCGACGCAAAAAATCACCGTCAGCAGGAATCAGCTTCAATGTTATGATCGGCCTGTTGGTGTTGTCATCGCCTTGCATGGCGAACATTTTCCCGCCGATCATATATCTTGCCGCTTGCCATTCTTCTTTGTAATCTTTTGTAACGCCTTGTTTTGACATACAGTATTCATCAAGTCACGGATAATTCATAGCTTTACCTCCTCCTGCTTCAACAATCCCCATACTATCCCTCACGGTTTTCGGTAAAGGTCAAAACATAACCGTTATTATCCGCGATGGCAAATTCCTTTGAGCCGTAAAACGTGGTATGCATATCGCAAAGAATTTCATGGCGTTCCTTTAGTTCATGGTAGAATTCCTCAAAATTATCCACCATGATATACAGGGTGACAGAGGGATGAACCATGTCGGTATTCAAAATCGGGTATTCTTCCGTCAAATTGCCTTTCTCTTGCAACATAAGCATGAGATTGTCTTTTGACAAAATAGCAAATTGCAGTTTTTCGCTTTCGTTCGGAACCGAAGCGACAACAGAAAACCCTAATATATTCTGATAGAACGTGACAGAATCCTCAACGCTTTCCACCATTAAGTTCGTGGTCATGCTTTTATACATCAGCCGCCATCTCCTTTCAGCCTTACTCTACCATGAGATGGACAAGAATGATTGTAAAAATGCGTCATCTTTTGTAGCGCCGTATCAGTTCAAACGGCGTCAGCCCTAAGTTTCGTTTGAAATCTTTAATGAAATGAGATTGGTCGTAATAGGTGGTTATGTTTAAAATATCACTCGGCGCGGCTTTCCCTCTGGCTAGTACTTCAAGGCACTTCTGAAAGCGAATGATACAAAGCGCCATTTGAGGGGTAAGGCCAAAATGCTTTGCGAAAAGCCGCTGACATTGCCGTGAACTGAAATGAAGCTGATTATACACACCCTCCGTTGTAACAGGCGGCGACCCGCTCAAAGCGTCAAAAAGCAGAATAAAATTGTCCGGGGTTTTATCGTTGGTCAACGTACCCACATATTCCCTGAAACGCACTTTAGCCCGCTCAAATGAAAGCGCGAAAAAGGCGTCAGTATCGAACGCCTTATCTGCCGTTTCGAGAGGAAGAAAGGTATCCATCGCCGCGCCTGCCGGCAAGCCCGTAAGCTGATGAAACGCGCCCGGCTTCAAGCGCGCCCCCATACATTGCGCCGCCGAATCGATTTTATAGTGAAATTCGGTTTTACTCATACCCGCATAACCAATGTGCCTGCTGTCGTATTCGACCACAAGGTCAATACAGCCGTCCGTAACAATCACATTATCAATCTCAATTTTCCGTTTGGTCAGCGGCGCCATTTCCCAAAAACAAATAACGAAATCCCCCAACAATGGGGAAATTTCCTCTGTATAGCGTACGGTTTCGGCAAAGCGTTGATTTAATATAAAAGGTATTTGCACTGGATAGTACATAGTCAGGCTCCTTTTCCCGCCGTTTCAGTGTTTAAGGACAGTATACCACCGGAAACCGCTTAAAACAACGAGGATATGCAGTAATGGCGAACATTATGTTAAATTCTAATGCGATTCTAATATTGTTATCATCAGTTTCTCATACCAGTTTGTTAAACTGATATGGATGTGGTATAGGTCGTGGAATTTGTAATGGATTGCAAGATTTGCCGGTACAGGGCGGGAAATATCACAATAACGCTCAACACCAATGGAAT
>JAISDD010000102.1 GCA_031265005.1 Syntrophomonadaceae bacterium
TACGTTCATAAACATCTCTGAGCTTTGCTCATTATCAGCCATAACAACGGGGACGTCCGTTTTCAATACGCTCTGAGCAAGCGTTGCTTCTAAATCAGTAAAAAAGCCATTCGCCGTTCCCCCGTCGCTAATTGATGTTTCAGCCGTTACTATTGGAAGTATTATATTTTCCGCCACGACATCAGCATCAAAAAAAGCAGTTGTTATAGGAATATTTCCAGTTACTGAAGGTATGACGGCTGGGAACACATCTTCTCGCGCTACCGCTTCTTGAGATACTATTTCCTGACGTTCAGATACGTTTTTATCCTCGCTGTTCACATTTTGATATTTTTCCGTTCCCTCTACATCTAATTCCTTGGCATGAACGAGTTCATTATCCCCCACCGTCATTTTATCCTTGACGGCTTTATCTCTATTATTTATAGAAGAGACATTATCATTTTGTTTATGTAACTGGTTATTGAGTTTGGCGTTAAAATCATTATTTTTATTTGTTTTAGCTTTAGTAAGTATCCCCATGTTTTTATCATTTTTTATTAAAGCGCCAAAACTAGTTAAAATATCCAACTGTTCCATTTTCTCACCTCCTTTCCGTAAAATTCTCCAACTTACATGCTGACCGTAAGCATCTTCTTAGTAATAGTCGCCGCTCTATCTTGATCCATATTCTGCATCACACTGGCAGCAGCGTCATTGTCCATGCGTGATATAATCCCTATTGCATCATCGTCGCTTAATCTACTTAAAATACCGGCCGCGTCTTTAGATTTCATCAAAGCATAATACTGCGCTAAATCCTGATATGCCGCATCTTGATTGCTGCGCTGGTTTTGCATGTCCATAATTACTAATTCCAATCTCGCCACTTCATTCTGCAATTCTTCGACTTCGTTGCTTGCTAATTGTTCCCTCAATTGAGTTATCTCCTGCTCATACGTTTCCTTTTCCGCATCTTTTTCCTCTAAAGCGGTTTTCAAATCAGCTATCTCCTGCTGAATTATGTCAGCTTCAGATACTTCAGGCAAAGAATCCTCGTCCGCAGCGGGAACGAAATTTTTTATCAGCGGTATATTGCTTAAACGAGACGGATTTTTATAAAACCCATATCCCAAATACCCGGCGGCGGCTATTAACAAAAGGACGATTAACGTCAAAGCCATAGTCTTTTTTTTCTTAAACACGTCATTACCCCTCTATCGCGAACATATACTGCATAATAAGGCGGTCGATTTTTTCGTCGTCAATTCTTTACCACTTTATTACGAAAATAACTTATCATTGCCACCTCATCAGTCTTTTTTTGCTCTTCCAGCTTTACTGCCTCGGAATATTCCTGCCATTTTTTATTCCTTAGCTTCTCAAACATATCTGAAGCTTTTTTCTTTTCCAGCAAATCTTTGCGAGCTTCTTCTACTATTAAAGCTGCCGCTTGGATCTTTTCTTCGAGAATTTGAGATTTTTCTCTCAATATTGGTAAATATTCTTTATTTATTATTACTTCCTGAGTCAGCATACGCTCCTGGTTAAAAACACGGATATTATTTTCCAAGATGTTAATCCTGTCAAATACTTTTACCTGCTCTTTTTTCAGCCTTTCCAATTCGTTTATACAGGCCGCAAGCTTCTCTTTAGCCATTTGCTCTTGGCTTTTACAAAGGTTTAGTTTGGTTTGTAAACGAAAATGAAAACTTCTCATTATTTTACTCCTTATTGTTAACAGTTTCTTTCAACAACGATATCGTGTCTTCGTAAACACTGTCCTCATAAATACCTTGCTTTAAAAAATATTGACATTTGTCAAACAAATTAATAGCTTCGTCTATCCTGGGATTCGTTCCCATTTTATACGCGCCTATATCTATCAAATCTTTAGCTTCTTCGTAAGTCGCCAAAATATTTCTGAATTTATTCGCATCTTGTATATGCTCAGGAAGAGCAATTTCAATCATAAGCCTGCTTATACTTTCACCGACATCAATAGCTGGGAAAATATTCTTAGCAGCTAATTTCCTACTCAAAACAATATGCCCGTCCACGATACCTCTTACAGCATCAGTTATAGGTTCATTCAAATCATCCCCTTCAACTAAAACCGCGTACAATCCTGTAATGCTACCGCTGTCTGAAGTTCCGGCCCTTTCAAGCAACTTAGGCAATTGGGCAAATACCGAAGGAGTATACCCTCTGGTGGTAGGAGGCTCACCTATGGCTAGTCCTATTTCTCTTTGCGCTAAAGCAAAACGCGTAAGCGAATCCATAAGCAGTAAAACATTCAATCCCTGATCGCGAAAATATTCAGCTATACTAGTAGCCACAAAAGCCCCTTTTGACCTTACTAAAGCTGGCTGATCCGAAGTAGCCACCACCACCACCGATCGTTTAAGACCCAGTTCACCTAAGTCCCGCTCCAAAAAATCGCGTACTTCTCTTCCTCTCTCACCCACCATAGCAATAACATTTATATCCGCTTCTGTATTACGGGCTATCATCCCAATCAAAGTACTTTTTCCTACTCCGCTGCCGGCAAAAAAGCCCATTCTCTGTCCGCATCCTATGGTAGTTAAACCATCAATAGCTCTTATCCCCACCGGCAGAGAATTTTCAATTCTTTTTCTTTGCAGCGGCCCCGGCGGTTTATTCATAACCGGATAATACAACTCGGAATCTATACGCCCCAGATCGTCAATCGGCTCTCCCAATCCGTTAAGAACCCGTCCGCGTAGTTCCATGCCTACCTTTACCCTGAGCGAAGTCCCGGTAGCTATTAACTCACTGCCGGGTCCTATTCCTTCTAATTCGCCCAACGGCATTAAAAGAATACGATTATTTTTAAACCCTACCACTTCAGCAGGCACTAATTCACGGTCGGCTGAGTTGGTCTGTATGTAACAAAGCTCTCCCAGACTCAGTCTAGGTCCGGTAGCTTCTATTGTAAGGCCTATTACCTGCGATATGATCCCCTTGATCCTGCAAGTATGCACTTTATCAATAGCATTTATTATTTTGTTCATATCAAACGTTTTGATTGTATCCATCAACTGCCGCTTCCCAAATCGCTTTTTCCACATTATCAATTCTGGTCTCAAGCTGAGCGTCTACAGAGCCAGCATCACTTTCAACTACACAGCCTCCGCTGGTAATGTTTTTATTCCTGTGAAGCTCCACTGTCGGACTGTAAAACTTCGTATCATTTAAATCAGTATCAACGATTTGGGCATTTACTCCTTCTATATCTTCCGGATTAAGAAATACCTTTAATACTTCAGGGCTGTCTAAATAACTGACAGCTTCCCTAATAACATTAACAATAACAGCCGGATTAGTTTTTATTTCTGTAGTCAATATCTTTTTGGCTATTAAGATAGACAGCCTGGTCATATCCGCCATGGAAGATTCAATAATCTTTTTTTTATTACGTTTAGCTTCGGCTAACATTTCATCACATTGCTCAATGGCAAACTGCCGGTCCGCTTCTATCTCTTTTTGCGCAGTTTTCAGTCCCTGGTCATAACCTTCACCCCGCGCTTCCTCTCTAATGCTGTCGCAATCACTACGCGCTTCTTCTAAAAGCTTTTTTGCTTCCTCTTGCGCATTTTCAATCAAAGATTCAGCTTCCTGCTGCGCTTGTTCCAGCAAATTATCAATTTTTTTCTCTGTTTCCTGAAGCATTTCGTTCAGAAATTCCTCATTTTCCTCCGCGTCTCCTGAGTCAACATCCCCTGTTTTCTCCGAACCCAAAAGTCCATCATGACTACCCCCCGAATAGAGGTCTTCATCAGTATTTTCATATGTAAAAGCCAATATTTTAACTTCTTCATTTTCCAATACATCCGGCCTTTTGATGATCCTAGACAATTATTTCATCTCCTCCTCCGCCGCGGGCAACAACTATTTCACCCAATTCTTCCAGGCGGCGAATGACATTTACTATTCTCTGCTGAGCATCTTCTACATCGCGTAAGCGCACCGGTCCCATGAATTCTATGTCCTCTCTCAGCATTTCTGATGCTCTGGTGGACATATTACCATAAATCTTAGCTGACAATTCAGCGCTGGCACCTTTTAGAGCCATAGCCAGATCTTGCGTTTCGACTTCTCTCAGCACTCTTTGAACCGATCTGTCGTCAATCATAACTACATCTTCAAATACAAACATAAGTTTCTTTATTTCTTCCGCTAATTGCGGATCCTGCATTTCTAAAGTTTCCATAATAACTTTTTCGGTACCGCGGTCTACACGATTGATGATTTCTACTACCGATTTTACGCCGCCGGCGTTGGCTAGTTCCTGCGGAGCTAAAGATGAAAGCTTTCTTTCCAAAACTTTTTCCACTTCTCTTATTACATCCGGCGAAGTAGTATCCATTAAAGCTATACGTTTAGCAACATCAGCCTGTCTTTCCGGGTTAAGGGAAGAAAGCACCAAAGAAGCCCTCTCCGGTTCCAAATATGCTAAGACCAGAGCAATTGTCTGCGGATGTTCCGCTTGAATGAAATTCATGAGCTGAGAAGCTTCCGTCTTTTTCATAAAATCAAACGGCCGCACCTGTAAAGAAGCAGATATCCTCGATAATATTTCAGCGGTTTTTTCCACCCCATAGGCTTTTTCTAAAATTTCTTTCGCGTAACTAATACCGCCTTGTCCAATGTATTGATTCGCTAAACACATTTCAAAAAACTCACGATTAAGCTGCTCCGTCCTTTCAGGCGAAACGCTTCTTACATTAGCAATTTCCAAGGTTAAATGCTCAACCTGTTCTTCATCCAGAAATTGCAACATTTTAGAGGACTTTTCAGGCCCTAAGGCAATCAAAAAATTAGCTGCTTTTTGTTTGCCGGTTAAAGTTTTTGCTAATGTAGTAGATGCCATTACACTAAGTCCTCCATCATCCAATTTTTAATAGCGTTGGCGGCGTTTTCAGGATCATTTTCGATAAATTTCTCTATTTCTTCTTTGATTTTCTGGTATTCTTTTTCTTCGGGAGTCATTACTTTTTCAAAAATATCTTTCAATTCCACATCTTCTTCAATAATGGTATCAAAAACACCCTCTTCTATAGATTCATCGGCGACTTTGCGCTTGCTGCGAATGAAGCGTAACAGCCCCACACCAAGCAAAGCGAGTACTAAAACTACCGCAGCCAATAGATAAGGCCTATCTAAAACTCTTTCCCAAGCCGTCAGCGGAGATGTTTCCGCTTCCGCCGCTTCAGGCACAAAATCCACAAAAGCAACCGAAATATTATCTTCCAGCCTGACATTCTCATTAGGCCTATTTTCCCGTAACCCTGTAGCGCTAGCCACCAGCGACCTAATGGTATTCATCCTCTGCTGTTCGCTGGCGCCCAAGCTATTTCCTATATCAGCTCTGCTGTTTACCAATACGGTCACCGTTAAATAATCATATTTGACATCTCCGACCGAATATTTAGTCAGCGTTTCCGTGCTGCTTATTTCATAGTTAGTAGTACGGCTGCTGCTGTCAGAAGTCCCCGAAGAAGTAACTCCATTGTTGACTTCAGCATACTGCGGTATGTTGGTATCAGTACCTGGAACATCCGCTGTACCAGTGCTATTTTCTTCAGTGGACGCCCTGTCTACACTCTCGGAGCGCACATGGGGGCCGCCTTCGTCATGGTAATATTGCTCCGCTTTTTCTTCTTTGTTATCGAAATTCAGATCAGCGCTTACTACTACCACCGAATTATCTTTGCCTAAAGCTTTATCCAGCATGTTCTGGATAACACTTTGCTTTTCGCGTTCAAACTCTCTTTTCATTGCTTGCTGAACTCTTACATTGTCCGCTAAATTATAACCTTCATTCAATAATCCATCAGATAACAAAGTACCGTTCTGATCCACGATCACAACATCTTCCTTCGATAACCCCTGTACACTGTTTGCCACCAGATTAATTATTGAATTAACCTCTGGAGCCGATAAACTGTCATTATTATATGTATTAATTACAACAGAAGCTTTAGGTATTTGCTGACTTTGGATAAACAGCGAATCTTCAGGTAAAACCAGATTGACTTTTGCAGCCCTAACCTTGTTTATACTTTGTATGGTTCTGGCTAACTCTCCCTGTAGAGCCATCTGGTATTTTACTCTTTTATCCATTTGCGTTTCCGCAAAAGCTGATTCCTGAAACAACTCAAAACCGCTGTCGCTCTGAGGCAAATTCTCCCCTGCCAGTTTCAGCCTGGTTTCATTTTTCGCTTCAAAAGGTACTAAAATAGTAGTACCGTCATTTTCCAATTTATAAGGAACTTTATATTCGTCTAATTTCTCTATAACCTGAGCCGCATCTTTACTGTTCAAATCGGCATAAAGTACTTCATATGCCTGTTTATCCGAAACTAAAAGGGCCACAATTATTATACAGACTAGTAAAGACACTCCGCCAAAAAGAACTTTTTGAGTTAAATTTAATTTGGACCAGTACTCAGCTATTAGAGTTAGCTTTTGTTTGACTTTCTCAAAAAAAGACTCCACCTACATACCCCTCAATATACAATTACAATTGCATTCTCATAATTTCTTGATAAGCCTCGACACATTTGTTGCGTACTTCTACCGTTAATTTAAAAGCTAAATCCGCTTTTTCGTAAGCCAGTATGACATTATGTAAATAATCATCAGAACCCATAACCATTTGCGTCGCGCTATCCGACGCGTTTTGTTGCAAAGCGTTCAAATTGTTTAAAGCGTCACTTAAATATTTAGTAAAAGACGCTTCCTTACCGGCTAAATTTTCTGCCTTTGCCGCATCCGGCTGAGCGGAGCTGGCCCCTAAATTAAGAATATTAAAAGCACTAGAAATCATTTATTTACTACCTCCCTATGCCTAATGCGCTTATAGCCATACTTCTGCTGGCCTCTATTACTTTCGCATTAGCTTCATATGACTTAGAAGCGGCAATTAAATTAACCATTTCCTCAACGACATTTACGTTAGGGTAGTTGACATAACCGTCCTGATCAGCATCCGGGTGTTCAGGGTCGTATACTCTTCTGAATGGAGACTGATTTTCATCTAAAGAACGTATTTCCTTAACCCGTACTCCTGCTTGCTCCATGACACTGCTCTGCTTTTTCAGTAAAGCGGCAAATTTCGTCCTGCTTGCAGCGCTTTTCGCTTCCAGTAAAACTACCTGGCGCCGATATGGCCCGTCGCCATCTTGAACTCGAGTACTTTCAGCATTGGCCAAATTGCTGGCAATAGTGTCCATTCTTAAATGTTGAGCTGTTAAGCCTGAAGCGCTAATGTCAATGCTATTCAAAAAACCCATATTTTTACTCCTCTCCTGTAATAGCTAGCCTAAGCATTTTGATTTCGCTGGTCATACTTCTATTGACTGCTTCGTAAAAGGTATTGTTTTTAGTATTATTAGCCATTTCCACGTCAATATCTACATTATTGCCGTCATTACGAAATGAAGTACCGCTTATCACTCGTATCTTTGGCTGAAACATCTCCAGTTGATTGCCGTCATTAATTTGCATATGTCTTGAGTTAGTTATGTTTAAAGAAAGAGAGGAGTTATTAGTGTGATTTTTCTTTAAAAGATTCTGTAAGCGCTGTTCAAAATCAACTTCGCTTTTCTTGAAGCCTGGAGTTTCCGCGTTAGCAATATTATCAGCAATCACCTCATTACGCATACTAGCAGCATCCATTCCTAATTTTAGAATGGTATTGACCCGGCTTGAAAAAATTTCATCAATCATTTCACTAGATCCTTTCGTCATTATACTACTTTTTTCTACCCATATATAAAATATTCGTATTTTTATTAAAATTTCTACAAAATAAATCATAAAATTTTAATGTTTTATTTATCTAGAAACATTATACCTCAAATTGCAATTAATTCCTCACGATAATCACAGGTATAATTTACCTGTACCTGAAAATTATAGCTAGTTCATAATTTCATCAAAAAGAAATTCATTTAAAACTTTTATATAAGTTCCCTTCATTCCCAGAGAGCGCGATTCTATGACCCCTGCGCTTTCAAGTTTTCGCAAAGCGCTGACTATTACCGAACGGGTTATGCCGGCTTTGTCCGCAATCCTGCTGGCAACCAGTAAACCTTCAAAGCCTCCCAATCCTTTAATAACATGCTCTAACGCGTCTCTTTCCGAATAAGACAAAGTTGAAAACGCTATTTGAACAGACGCTTTTTTACGCTCTTCGTCTTCTACTCTTTCCGTACGCATACGCATTATTTCATTGGCAATCACAATTGCTCCGTATTCCATTAAAACTATATCTTCTTCATTAAATTCCTTTAACTCACGCATAAATATAATGGTCCCAATTCGTCTTGCCCCTCCAAAAATCGGAGTGGTGGCCCATAAGCGATGAAAGCAATTACATTTAAACCCGCTGGGGTTAAATATACACTTACGGCCTTCTTCCAAACGCAGATTGATTTGCGTCTCATTCATATCCATAAACTCACGGTTGAAACTTTCTGGAAAACACTCAGTATGATTACCCAATTCAACGATACTTTCGCAAATAATATTTTCAATGAAAAAATACCCGTTTATTTGTCCTCTTCTTCCTACTATGAACACGCTGCTTTCAAGATTGTAAGCTAATATTTCCGCTATTTCAAAAAAGTCTACCGGATTTTCACTTATTTTT
>JAISDD010000143.1 GCA_031265005.1 Syntrophomonadaceae bacterium
CTTCCAGTGCCGCTTCCGGCGTAACGCGCAATTGCAGAGTTTTACGCTTGGAGCGGATCAAAATGTATTCCCGCATATGCTTCAGGCGTCCTTTCTATACCTAACGTGATTTTTGTCCTTTTTAAATGAGAACTTCCCACCCGGCGCGTTCCAGCCTTCTCATTTATAACCATTTTACCATAATCCGTCGGCTTAGCTCTGCCACCGAACGCGTTGTCAAGAGGTTTTCGCTGTTATTCGACTTTTTTTGTAATTTACTTAATATTTTGGGACATAATTACAATAGACAGAACGTGTAGTATGAGCGGCGGCAGTTGTCCTTTTTAAAGATTTTTACGCTGATTCCCCAGCGGGCGTAACTTGGGCGAGTTAAAGTACAGTGGGGAGAAAGAGTAATCATCGCATCACCTCCTTTACAGGAAGTGACCAAACCGCCAAGCGATGGCCCTTCGGGGCACAAGCAGTCTTGCCACCCGATAGGGTGGGTCCATACATATACCCCTGTCCCCCTCTCTGCGAGGACAAACGGGGCACGAGATATACCATAAAGCGTCAAGAAATGAACCTTTTTTATGGCAATGGCCTCCCTCCCCCCTATGGTAGTACCCTCCCCTCTGGAAGGGCAGGCAAGCAATCTAGAAGCACAATCCAGCATAAAATAATCCTGTGAGGTTGGGCTCTTATCCTCGCATAATGGGTGTATAGCCTGTGTCCGAGGGCATTGACAAAGAAATAAGGTTTTTTTATACTGGTGGAAGGTGTTGCCACAAGAACTCGCAAGGCCCCTTTTACTGGGGGTAGGCGGAAAGGCGGTTAGCCACTTCCCTAAGAATACCCTGCCCCGTTGGGGACGGGGCACAAAAGGAGGGTGGTAGTAAGTGGAGTTCATAGCATTGATACTTATTGTAGTGTTGTTGCTGCTTGAAACCATTAATCATAACCACCCGTCAAACGGGTGGTTTTTTGTTCCGCGCAAAACCCGCGCGGAACTGCCTAAAGGCTCTAACAAAACAAACGCCGTTAGTGGCTTTTGTTTTATCCGGCTATATATTATGGACTTCCCATTGCATAAGATATGATTCAGCTTATTTAAGTTTCTGAAAATATAAAAACTTTTATATATGTCAAAAAATTATTCTAAAACTTTGTTAATGGCTTCTTGAATCTGTTCTTTTCCCTGAGCTCCCACGATACGCGCTACTTCATTGCCGCCTTTAAAAAAAGCTAATGTCGGAATCCCTCTTACCCCATATTGCACGGCTAATTCTTTATTTTCATCGACGTTGAGCTTAGCGACTTTTATGTGATCTTCATTTTCAACGGCTAAAGTCTCCACTACCGGTCCTATCATCTTACACGGGCCGCACCATGGCGCCCAAAAGTCAACTAAAACAGGCGTTTCAGAATTAGCAACTTCTTGTTCCCAATTATTTCCATCTACTTGTATTATTTTGCCCACTTTATAACCTCCTAATTTTGATCAATTTATTAAATATTTTACTTTTATGCCGCTCCTCAAAAATTATATATGTGATCATTTAATAATATTTTAGCCCCATTATAAATCAAGAAAAAGAGCATCCGCAAAATACGCAAAACTCTTTAAGCTACATTACCCAAGCTAAATAATATATTGCCGCGGCAATTAAACAAGCGGCCAACGACCATGAAAACGTCATTATCATTTCACTTTTTATTTGTTTTTTCAAGTCTTCCATTATTTACTCGCCCCCTAATTCATTATTTTCAGTATAACATAATTTAATTATACTCATTAAAATATCATATTCAATCGCAATATACACCTTTTCCCTCGCCTTGCAAAAAAATATTCTATCTTTTAACAAGGTTAAACTCTTTGAGCAAATAATAAACCTCTTTTAAAGCTTTGGCCCTGTGACTTATCACATTTTTCTCCGTTTCGCTCAACTGCGCAAAAGTCCGGCTGTATCCCTGCGGAATAAACAGCGGATCATAGCCGAAGCCGTTTTTTCCCAGCGGTTTATCATTTATATGGCCTGGACAAACTCCCCGAACGGTTTTTACCATACCGTCAGGATCGCTCACTGCAATTACACAAACAAATTCCGCTTTACGCTGTTCGCCACGGAAATACTGTATCATTGTCAGCAATTTGGCGTTATTTTCTTCATCATTCGCCTTTTCTCCGGCAAAGCGAGCCGAATATACGCCAGGTTGTCCCTTTAAAGCTTCAACTTGCAACCCTGAATCATCAGCTAAGCAAACACATCCGCTAGCCGCAGCAGTTAATCTAGCTTTTTTAGCCGCATTTTCAGCAAAGCTTTCGCCGTCTTCTATAACAGGAGGCAAGTTTTTACCGATATCTTCCAGAGTCAATATCTCTACTCCTTCATATCGTAAAATAGCTTTAAGTTCTTTTTTCTTATGCTCATTGCTGGTAGCTAACAATAATTTTCCGCTCATTTTACTTTAATTCAATTTTGGCGATCGCTTGCTTTTGAAATTCAATAAGCTCCATAATGCCTTTTTTAGCCAAACCCAGCAATTCCTGCAACTCATCAGCACTGAAAGTTTTTCCTTCGGCGGCGCCTTGTATTTCCACAAAATCTCCGCTCCCAGTCATTATAACATTCATATCGACGTCGGCTTGAGAATCTTCCACATATTCCAAATCCAAAATCGCCTGATGGTCTATAATCCCAACACTGACGGCCGCCACCGCGTCTTTGCATAACACTTCCGCCGCTTTGCCTTTGGAACCCAATTTTTGCAAAGCTATGTACAAAGCTACATAGCTACCGGTTATAGACGCTGTCCTTGTCCCGCCGTCGGCTTGAATGACATCGCAGTCAATCCAGACTGTTTTTTCGCCTAAAGCCTCCATATCCACTACCGCCCGCAACGAACGGCCGATCAGACGCTGTATCTCTGAAGTACGTCCGCTAACTTTTCCCCTGCTGACCTCGCGGACGGCCCGTCCGATAGTAGAACCTGGAAGCAGCGAATATTCAGAAGTTACCCACCCTCGGCCAGTTCCTTTTAAAAATGAAGGCACCTTTTCTTCGATAACCGCTGTACAGAGTACTTTAGTATTGCCACAAGCGATCAAAACCGATCCATCCGGGTTTGAAGTATAATTAGTAATAATTTCAACTGGACGCAAAGCATCCGCTCTTCTGTTCTCAGGTCTCAGCAATTTTTTCTCCTTTACTCTTCTTTTTTTGATTATGTTTTATATAAACTGTTTCCATAAATATCAATAGCCACTATACAAGGGAAATCGTATACCTCCATTTTAATAAGTGCCTCCGGCCCCAACTCTTGGTAAGCAACTGTTTCTACTTTTTTTATTGTCTGGGCAATAAAGGCGCCTGCTCCGCCAATAGCCGCAAAATAAACGGCTTTATACTTTACCATCGCCTCAATTACTGCCGGCCCGCGCTGTCCTTTGCCAATCATGCCTTTCAATCCCGCTTCCAGCATTATCGGAGTGTAGGCATCCATGCGCCCGCTAGTGGTCGGCCCGGCGGATCCTATTACGCGCCCTGGCGGCGCCGGACAAGGCCCCACATAATATATTACCTGACCTTGTAAATCCACCGGCCAATCACAACCGCTCTGACGCCCGGCGGCCATTTTTTTATGAGCGGCATCTCTTGCCCCGTAAATTACCCCTCGGATTAGCACTTCATCCCCGGCTTTTAATTCATTTATATCCTCGTCTTTTAAAGGAGGGACTATTATTTTCACAAAAAACCTCCCGGCGGAAATTATTAAACCATATTGCGCGGTTTATATTTTTATAACCGCTCTTCTAGTACAGTGGCAGTTCATGTTGACCGCAACCGGCAAACTGGCAATATGAGTAGGCCCTACTTCAATGTTAACCGCTAAAGCACTCGTATCTCCGCCTAAACCTTGAGGCCCGATCGACAATTTATTGATTTCTTGCAACAGCTCATTTTCCAAACCGGCGACGTCCTGGCGCTCGTGTCGTTGGTCTACCGGTCTCAATAAAGCCCGTTTGGCTAAATAAGCGCAATGCTCTAAATTGCCTCCGCATCCTACCCCTACAATTACCGGCGGGCAACTATTAGCTCCCGCCGCGGAAACAGTATTGATAATAAAAGCTTTGATATTCTCAAGGCTTTCAGTGGGCTTAAAGACAGCTAACGCCCCCACATTTTCACTTCCCGCGCCTTTGGGCAAAATTTTAAGCCATAAATTTTCTCCCGGAACTATATGAGTGTGAATAATTGCCGGCGTATTGTCGCCGGTATTCATTCTAATAAAAGGGTCATCCACTACAGAGTTGCGAAAATACCCTTTTTTATACCCTTCTCTTATCCCCTGCTGAATAGCTTCCTCCAGCCCGCCGCCTTCCAGCTTCACCTCTTGCCCTATGGACAAATCGATCACTACCAAACCAGTGTCCTGGCAAAGCGGCATTTGTTCTTTAGCGGCTATATCAGCGTTGAGCAGCAAAATATCTAAAATCTTACGGGCACGAGGTACGCTTTCTTTTTCCTTAGCCGCTCGTAAAGCTTGCAAAATATCCGGCGGAAGAATAGTGTTAGCTTTGATTACGGCGTTACAAACCGCGCTGGTTATTTCGCTCATTTGTACGGTTCTCACGCTGCGCCCCCTTTATTGAAGTTGTCTATCCCCCACACACAGCAGCCAATAGCTCCATTGAACTGCGGTTCTGATAAAATCTCGACTTTTACGCGCATATCTTCACTTATCAAACAGCTCAAAGCTTTGTTCAAAGCCCCGCCGCCGCCTAAAATAATAAGCTCGCTTTTCATTTGTTTGATCATAGGCGCCAAACGCCTGTATAAAGCCTCATTAACCCCTGCCGCCAGCCTTTCCGTTGGGTATCCTTCTATGATGCGGGCTATTATTTCCGTTTCCCCAAATATGGCGCAAGTACTATTTAACAAAACCGGATCTTCATGATACGATCCCAATTCGGCTGCGTCAATACCTATAACGCTGGCCATATTCTCCAAATAGCGTCCGGACCCGGAAGCGCACCGGTCGTTAGTCAAAAAATCCACTGCCCGTCCTTCTCTCACACAAACAACTTTTGTATCTTGCCCTCCGATGTCTACCAAAGTAAAATCCCTGTATCCGCTTTGATGTACAGCACCAGTTACATGAGCCTGTATCTCAGGAATTTGTCTGGCATCCGCCAGCGATACGGACATTTTTCCATACCCAGTCGCGACTACCGGCTCCTCCGGCAAATCTAGCAACGCCCAGTCTACGACCATTTTGCCGTCATTCAAACGGGAAAAATTACGATAAAAAGTAATCGTATCATAAATCACTTTTTTTTTAACCGCTTCCGTCTCTACACTTACTATTTTAACATTTCTCGAGCCTAAATCTATCCCCAACACTAAAAATAACACCTTTCCCAAAATCATATTTATTTAAGCATACTTATAAAGGCTTCCAGCCTCATACGGCTGCGGGCATCCAGCAGACCTGGCTGATCGCCCTCTAAAGTAATAAAAGGCAGCTTTAGCTGATCCCGGTAAATTAAGTCTTCAATCTGCCGGTAACAAAAAGACTGCGTATAATGAATAATTCCGTCAACTTTCCGAATAGCGGTCTCTTTTTTTATATCCTCCAGACGCGCAAAAGCCCCATAAGGGTATGTATATGCCAAATATTGCTCTGTAAGGTTGGCAGTATTAAAAGGCATAGAAAACTGCCTCTGCACTTCATTATATACTACCCGCGCCCCTAATGAGGAAAGCGTCTCATACAAATCAGTAAATATCGGTGGCACTCCTATATAAGCTAGCCTTACTGGTTCAGGGCAAGCAGTACGGCGCCTTGCTTTCTCCAGAAAAGTTCCCAATTTCTTTGCATATTCAGATGCATTTCCGTTAAAGTCGCTGGAGCTTACTAAAAAAAGATGATTTTCTTCGCCGCTGACAACATTTTCCTGCCAGGTCAAACGGTCCAGTTCCCCGCATAATACTCTTATTTCGTCTAGTTCTTTTTTTACTTTTTCAGCTTGTGCAAGCTCAACGCCAAAATAAGAACACAGCTTTCTTATCTGTAATTCCATGCTTTCAGGGTCTCGGTCAAACGGATAAGCGAACGGTATAGTCGTAATTCCTTTAATTTTAAGCGTTTCCATAAGGGCTTGAGTATTGCTGC
This sequence comes from Syntrophomonadaceae bacterium, assembly GCA_031265005.1. Taxonomy (GTDB): domain Bacteria; phylum Bacillota; class Syntrophomonadia; order Syntrophomonadales; family Syntrophomonadaceae; genus JAISDD01. The sequence goes on from JAISDD010000143.1 coordinate 6,160, forward strand.
AGTCGCCTTCCATCACCGCAATAAGTCCTTCCGGCTTGTGCGACAAAGCCGTCGCGTAAATGCCTTTAATCCACCCGCAAGTTGTACGGGGATATCCTGCCGTTTCAGCCATCGCAACCAAATCCTGAGGGCGCTCCATAGAAATAAAAACATTATTAAGATCTACCGGTATTTTATGGGCAGCGATAATAATTTCAACCGGAACAGTACTGGTAAAAGCAATTTGGTTCATTTTAACCTCACAGTGCTATTTTTTGCACTTCATCGACCACAGTTCCCAGCAATAACTGCCCCACCTTCATAAAAGATTCAGGCGGCCCGCTGACCAGAAATTCATGATCAACCGCAGAGGGATCATTAGTACGCAACAGATTTAAGTTCCTTAAAATTTTCATGGTAGCCGCAACTGTGGCGGAAGCTGGATCCACAAAATGCAAACCGCAATCCAATTCTTTTTTTATCAAATTGATCAAAAACGGATAATGAGTGCAACCCAAAATCAAAGTATCAAAAGGCTCCTTTTTTATCCTCTCCGCAACCTTTTTCACTTCCATTATAGTTTTTTCCCCTTCCAGCTGACCGTTTTCAACCAGCGGTACAAAAGCCGGACATGCCGTCTCTAAAACTCTTCCGTCCGGGCATCTGTTTTTTATTTCTTTGGTATAAGCTCTGCTGCTCACTGTGGCTTGTGTCGCCAGCACCGCAATATATTTTTTATCTGAAACTTCAAGCGCTGTTTCAATTCCGGGCTTCAGCATTCCTACTATTGGAACCGGGCATTCTTTTTCCAAAACAGGAAGCGTATTGGAAGACTGTGTGCCGCAAGCCACAATAATGGCTTTAACTTCCCTGCGTATAAAATAAGCAATTATTCTTCTGGATAAGCTGAACAATTCTGGTACGGACTTATTACCATACGGCACATTGGCTGTATCTCCAAAATATACAAAACTCTCAGCCGGCATTTGTTCAAGCAGCGCTTTTACTACTGATAAGCCCCCAACCCCGGAATCAAAAATTCCAATAGGTCTTTCAGCGTGCAAATCCAACACCTCTAATTTTTATTTGCCAAAATATTTTTATATGCTATATTAAGAATTTCAATTCTTTCCATTATTTCCCTTAATTACTACATTGTCCTGTTCTTAATACACCTATACAATTATACAGATAAATCGTTCGGCTGAGCAATTTTTTATAAAAATTCCAGCTGGTTTTTAAGTTGCGGCGCAACTGCTGAAAATTCGGGAATAGTTTCTATATCCTGCCCGGCAATTAGGATTTTTACTTTTTTAATTGTTGAAAACTGACCTAAAGTATGGGCGATAGACTCTACTATTTGCCGGGCTTGCTGTAGGTCCGCTACGTTTTTGACTTCAGGGCTTAAATCAACAATACACAGTTCTTCTTCTTTTTTTATATTAATATCCAACAGCTTTGTCCCGCTGGGAAAAACGGTAAGATAGTCTTTATTGAAAGGTCC
>JAISDD010000225.1 GCA_031265005.1 Syntrophomonadaceae bacterium
TGAGTATTTATATGGCGTATACTCTCATTTAAATCTTCTACTACTTTGACGGAAATAATCAATTCTAAATATTCTTCATCCCAATCTTCAGAGGTGGCGGCAATGATGCTCGGTACATATTGCAACGTTTTTTCACAACCCCTTACTTCGACCCCTGCTTTTTGTAAAGCGAGGACGATTTCAGGCAAAAAATCAGGGGCGACTGTTTTATGAACCAGTAAATTTTCAATCGCGTTACATACGGAGGGACGTTGCGTTTTAGCATTAATAATAATGGGCAAGGCTTTGTTAAGATCCGCATATTCGTCAACATAAACATGACAATTTCCCATACCGGTCATAATGTAAGGGACAGTTGCGTTATCTATCACTACCTGCTTTAAACCTTTTCCTCCGCGGGGGATTACAACATCAAGATAATTATTCATTTTCAGCATAAAAATCACCGCATCCCTGTCCAGACTGTCTATCAACTGTATAGCGCCTTCAGGTATACCGGTTTTAATAGCTGACGCCGCCAATATATTAGCGATAACGCGGTTAGAATACATAGCTTCTTCACCGCCGCGAAGCAGTATGGCGTTGCCTGATTTAAGGCACAAAGCGGCGGCGTCAGCCGTAACGTTAGGTCTGGATTCATATATAATGCCAATTACGCCTAATGGTGTGCGTATACGCCCTATATCCAATCCGTTAGGGCGTTTCCACATATTGAGCACCTCGCCGATAGGATCAGGCAACGCGGCTATCTCTCGTAATCCGTTCGCCATATCTTTAACCCGCGCTTCATTTAAAGTCAGCCTTTCCAATAAAGAAGCTGTAAGGCCTTGTTGCTTTCCTAGTTCTAAATCTTTTGCGTTTTCGGAGATGATTTCTTCGGTTTTAGTTTCTAATGCTTGAGCCATGGCCAGGAGAGCGGTATTCTTCAAATTACTGGAAACGGTTGCCAGCTCCAAAGCAGCCTGGCGAGCTTTCTTTCCTTGCTCAATCAAGATATTTTCTAAAATTTTATCCATTTTTAAAACCCCTTTAAATTATGATTTTTCCACCCACAAGTTGTTACGATGTATAACTTCATCATAGTCCTTTTCATGGAGAATTTTTTCAATATCGCTGCTATGACAACCAGCGATCAGTCCGGTTTCATGAGAGCTGTAATTGGTTATCCCTCTGGCTATTTCATAGCCTTGGGCGTTCTCCACCGCTACTAGCGCTCCCCGATCAAAAGCGCCTATTACTTTTATTATACCGGATGGGAGCAAACTTTTACCATTATTAGCTAAAGCTGCTTCAGCGCCTGCGTCTACTACAATAGTACCTTGAGCCAAACGCCCAAAAGCTATCCATTTCTTGCGGGCCTGCATCTTTTCGTACCGGGGTATAAAAAGGGTTCCCAAAGTTTCTCCGTTTAATAAACGGCTGATTATATTTTCAACGGCGTTGTTGGCAATAATCATGTGTGCCCCATAAGACATGCAAATCCGGGCGGCTTTAAGTTTGGTAAACATGCCGCCGCTTGAAAAACTGCTGCCGCGGTTTAGAGAACTGTTTTCCATTTCTGAGGTTATATTTGTAATTTCTGTAAACAATTGGGCGTTTTTATTAACACGGGGGTCACAGTCGTATAACCCGTCCACGTCGGATAAAATAATAAGCATATCGGCATTTAACATTGCCGCAACCATTGCCGATAAGGTATCGTTGTCGCCGAATTTTATTTCTACAGTTGAGATGGTATCATTTTCATTAATAATCGGAATCACATTTAAATTAAGTATAGCCAGTAAAGCGTTAGTAGCGTTCAAATAGCTCAGTCGGTGGTCAAAATCGCCCCTGGTAAGCAGAACCTGCGCGATCACTTTTTGGTATTCAGCGAACATTTCTTCGTATAAGTTAATCAGTTCTCCTTGTCCTATAGCAGCTAAGGCTTGTTTTTCCGGCATAGTTTTGGGAACTTGTGAAAAGTTCATCCTATGCGCGCCTACAGCGACTGCTCCTGAAGAGACCAAAATAATTTCTTTCCCTTGATTATGCCAGTACGATATCTCGCGAAGCAGATTTTTTATATGCTCAAAGTTTAATTCACCGTTGGGGTTAGTAAGCGTACTGGTGCCGATTTTTATAACGATGCGGTTGATTTGATCCCATTTCCTTGAATTTGACATTAACTCTGCTCAACTCCATAATATTACTGCGAATATTCAAACTCAAAATTTTTGATTTTTACTGTGTCGCCAGGCTTTATTCCCTGTTTTATTAAGGCATCTTCCAAGCCCATAAATTCGATAGTATGCTGGAAACGCTGTAAACCTTCTTCATTGAAGTTAGTCATAGATACTAACTTTTCGATTCTTTCTCCGCTGACTTCATAAACGCCTTTTACTAATTGGATAAAAAAAGGTATTTCTTCTTCGAATTTTCTAATGAGCGGCTCTTCCTGAAAAGGGACGTCTTGTTCCGGCAGATTTGTTAATAAAGACCAAAGCCGTTGCTTTAATTCTGTAATACCTTCGCCGGTAACAGCGGATATAAAAATTAAATCCTCTTCAAAAAACCTTGTCAAGCGTTCCGCATTTTCTTTAGCGGCTGGAATATCCATTTTGTTGGCCGCGATTAAAAAAGGGCGGGCGGCTAATTCTTCATTGTAAGCGGCTAATTCTTTCCTAAGAATGGAATAATCATCTAAGACGCTTCGTCCTTCTGTTTCTCCCGCGTCTAATACGAACAACAGAATTTTTGTGCGTTCAATATGCCTGAGAAAATCGTGTCCTAATCCGGAGCCGTCATGAGCGCCTTCTATTAAACCTGGAATATCCGCGATGACATAAGAATCTTTATCAGGAGTTTCCACTACTCCTAAATTAGGGATTAAGGTAGTAAACGGATAGGAGGCGATTTTAGGCCGCGCTGCCGACATACGTGATATTAAGGTCGATTTACCGGCATTGGGGAACCCTACCAGGCCGACATCAGCAAGCAATTTCAGTTCTAAACGTAATTGTTTTTCTTCTCCCGGCGCTCCGTTTTCAGCTAAAGCGGGCGCTTTGTTTTTATAAGTGGCAAAACGAGCGTTGCCGCGTCCTCCGCGTCCTCCTTTAGCGATTAACGCTTTTTGCCCGTGAGAGACTAAATCAGCTAAAAGTATTCCGTCATTATCGTCTATAATCAAAGTTCCTGGAGGGACTTTGATTATAAGATCTCCGCCTTTGGCCCCATGCATATTTTTGCTTCCGCCATGCACTCCGCGGCTGGCTTTAAAATGACGGTTATATCTAAAATCCAGTAAAGTCCTCAAACCTTCGTCAGCTATCATAATGACATCGCCTCCCTTTCCGCCGTCTCCTCCAGATGGGCCGCCCATGGGAACATATTTTTCCCTGCGGTAAGCTACGATGCCATTACCCCCATCTCCGCTTTTTACGCAAATACGCGCTCGGTCGATAAACATTTTTTACTCCTTAATAATATATTCTTTGTATGGATTGCTGTTTTCAACCTGAAAACACATATTAATCCTGCTAATATTTTCGTTCAATTTGATATGCACAAGAAGCTCTTCCCAATTATTATAATTACTTTCCCGAAATAGGCATAAGCTGTGAAAAGGTTCATTTTTGACGATTAATAATTCGCTGTCGATGATGTTGATTTCGTCATATACTAAGTTTAAACCGAATTTTCTGGCTAAAAATTTAGTGTTGTATAAATGCAGAGATAATTCAGCATCGGCGCAGTTGAAAATAATTCTTTCATTGTTCATGTTTTCCACCCAGTTGTCAATAATAAATTGGATGTCTGATATATGGTTGATTTCAATATAGCCCTTTATAATCTGTAAGCAATTACTGAAGTCATGCCGCATATTTTTAATGAAATCTAAAATTTCCGTATTCTGCACCAAATTCCTCCTTGAGCGGTTAATTAACAACAAAAACCCCTGAAAAACTCCAGGGGGCATGAATTTAGTAATTTTAATAAACTTAAACGACCGACTGTTCTGGCGGATAAACGCTGACTTGTTTCTTATCGCGGCCTTTGCGTTCGAATTTAACTTTACCGTCAATAATCGCGAACAAAGTATCGTCTCTGCCTATCATAACGTTATTGCCAGGGTGAATCCTAGTACCTCTTTGCCTGACAAGGATGTTACCGGCTCGCACCACTTGTCCGTCGTATCTTTTAACTCCTAAACGCTTTGATTTGCTGTCGCGGCCGTTCCTGGAGCTACCTACTCCTTTTTTGTGAGCAAATAATTGTAAATCAAATTTAAACATAACTTACCTCCTTAGAATAATGGATACATGATCGCCATATTCGTTCTGCATTGCTAAAAGCCCGAGTTTCATAGTGTTTAAAATCAACTGAGCTTTTGTTGTTTCTTCGGCTTTCAGCTGCTGGGGGAGTTCGCATTTTAAATAACCGCTGGTGATTTTATATACCGGTTTTGGTTCTAAAAACTCCAATAACCCGAGTAAAGCGGTCTGGCAAACGGATGAAACGCCAGCGCAACAAATATCATTGCCTTTTGCTCCCAACCCAGCGTGTCCCTCTGCTGAAAACGAGATGATTTGCTCATCCTGATAGTTTATAATAACTTTTATCATTAAGCTTCAATTTTTTCAACCACCAGTTTAGTATAAGATTGACGGTGGCCTTGTTTTTTATGATAATTTTTTCTTTTTTTGTATTTGTAAACCATGATTTTTTTAGCTTTTCCCTGTTTGATGACTTTAACGGTAACCGAAGCATTTTCTAAAACAGGTAACCCGATTTTTACTTCGCCTTCACCATCGCTGACCATTAACACTTTATCCAGTACTATTATACTGCCTTCTTCAGCTTCCAGTTTTTCCACCTTAAATATGGTTCCTTCGCTGACCCGATATTGCTTGCCTCCAGTTTCAACTAATGCAAACATAAAACACCTCCACATTTTTTAAGACTCGCTAGCTAAGGTAGGCTATAGCCTTTAACGACCCCTGCTAAGCGGTTACAAAAACGCATAACCTTATTAAACATATCATACTGTAATTTTCAAGTCAAGGCTTTAAATCAAAGATTCCGTAGCTGATCAGTTATTTTAACAATTAAAAATTTTAAAATTATTACAGTTTCGGGCGTATGCGTCCGGCATGTTACAGACGCATGGAAACATCGTTCGCATATATTTTGTAAGAAGTTATTTCAATGTCATTGTTGTATTTGATTTTAATGCGTTTTCCAAGCTGCTCTTCCAAGTACTGAAAATGTTTTTCATCTTGCGCAAATGATTTTTGCAGGTGAGGGTTGACTTCGCAGATTATTTCAGAAGTTTCCAAATAATCCGAACCTATCAATTTTCTTTTGATTTCACAAATGACGGCGGAGATGTTTAGAGTTCGCCCCCTTCCATTGCATACGGGACATTCTTTGGAAAAAAAATCCAAAACTCCATAACGAGATTTCTTTCGCGTCATTTCTAAAAACCCTAAACCGGTCATGCCTATTATTTTAGTATGAGCTTTATCTTTTTCCAGTTCATTTCTGAAAATTTCCATTACTTCGTACTCTTGAGCCGCATCTTTCATGCTAATGAAATCGATGAGAATAATGCCTCCGATACTGCGCAATTTGAGTTGGCGCGGTATTTCCATTGCCGCTTCACAATTCAGCTGAAATACAGTGGCGGAAAAATCTTTATTGCCGGTGAATTTACCGCTGTTGACATCAATAATAGTCATAGCTTCCGTTTCATCGAATACCAGATAACCGCCGCTTTTCATCCATACTTTACGGCGAATGGCGCGGCGGATGTGCTTTTCCAGATTATAAATTTCAAACAGCGCGCCTGGTTCGAAAGATATTTCTATTTTATGGCCGTAATTTTTATCATTAACATAGTCGGTTACTTTGCTTAACAACTTTTCATCGTTTATAACGATTTTTGAGACTTTGTTGTCTAAGTAATCTCTTAGTATCCGCTCAAAAAAATCCATATCTTCGAACACTAACGCAGGAGCTTTGGATTTTAAATAACGATATTTTATATTCTCCCATAAAAGAGTGATTTGTCTGAGTTCCGTTAAAATTTCTTCATCGCTGCCTTCTAAACAAGCTGTTCTCATGATTATGCCGAAATTATCAGGCTTATGGCGATCCATCAAAAGACGCAGCTGCTCTCTGCGAGTATCATCTGTAACTTTACGTGATATGGAAATATCGTTGCTGAAGGGAAGCAGGACTAAATAGTGGCCAGGTATAGTGACATTACCGGTTACTCGAGCGCCTTTTTCAGAGAAAGCTTCTTTTTTCACTTGGATCATAATATTTTGACCGTTTTTTAATGAATCAAAAACATTGCCGTTTTTGTATTTTGGGGAGCATTGAATATCACCAGAATATAAAAAAGCGTTTTTGTTGAGTCCGATATCGATAAAAACGCACGACAATCCCGGTAATATATCTTTTACTTTACCTTTATATATATTACCTACGCTTTCATCTTGATTAGCCCAGAAAACTTCCGTAAGACGTCCGTTTTCAACGATAGCCACTCGAGATTCCCATGGATAAACTTCCGCAATAATGTTTCGAGTCATTGTTAACTTCTTTCTAAGGCATAGGAGACAATAGTTCCCCGTTTTTTAAAATATAGTTGCCGCTTCTATAAACGTTTATTAACGCTTCAGCCGAAGCACCATGTTTAAAGAATAAATCAAGTATTTCATCATATCTGATATTTATAGGGTCTCCAACAGCGACCAATGTTTTTATATATTCTACATTATCATAAACTTTAGATTCAATTTTATAAATACCTTTTTTTAAATCTTTATCAAGATGTTTTTTTTTACCGCGGCTCTTGACAATCAAAGTAGGGCGTTTCATAAGCTCGACTGCCAGATTCGCAAAATAATCGCCGGAGGATGTCCATATAAATCCATAAGAAGCGGCATTTATTATCTTCATTAAAGCGGGATGAAAATCAGCCAAAACTACCGATTTGTTTATGAACATGCCGGCGGGCAAAACCGCATTAACTTTATCTGTAAAAACATCGGCTTCCATAGCGGTCCTGAGTTCCAAATCCATATATTCCTTTTTTCCCCACAAGCCTACGGGCAAAACTGTACCCATAGACAGTTTGATATGAGGATTGAACCCTTCGCTTAAAGCGTATGGAATATCGGCGCGGCGCAAGCTTCTTTCCATTAAGTGCATCATGTCCAGAGCCGAGAGAAATTTCAATGCAGGGCCTATATAAAATTCAGATCTTAAGCGCATGTGCTGGTCTCCTTTATGTCTAAATCAACTTTCAACGCCGTACAGACGTTGCAATTATTGCAACCGTCGTAGCGGCAGTCCGCTGTGGTTTCTCCGATTAAAGAACGTTCGGCTTCTTCCTGTAAATAGTCTTTGCTGACTCCGATATCGATAAAATCCCAGGGAAGGTCTTCGGCATATGAACGGCGCCGGTAAATAATGTCGTCCAAATCAAAATCAGCCTCATCTAAAGCTTTCCGCCAGTTGTCATAATTAAAAAATTCTGTCCAGCTGTCAAAGCGGCATCCGTTTTGCCAAGCTTTAAACAGCAGAGAACTCATACGGCGATCGCCTCGTGCTATCAGGCCTTCCAAGTAGCTGGTAGGGCTGTCGTGAAAGTTGAGTTTAATATTTTTGATTTTATACTTGGTAAGGATAGCTTTTTTTAAACTGATATCTTCCGTTCTTACCTGCGGCTGCCACTGAAAAGGAGTATGGGCTTTAGGTACAAAAATAGCGCAAGAAGCTTTTATTTCCGGCATTCTCCGGCCAAATTGCCTTCCAATTCGCTTTACTTCTTTAAGCATATTTAATAATTCTTCTAAATCTTCTTCATTTTCACCAGGCAAGCCTATCATAAAATATAATTTTATTGCAAGCCATCCGGATTTGAAAGCAGCTTCGGCCGCCATATAAAGCTGCTCAGAGGTCACATTTTTATTTATTATATTACGTAGACGCTGACTGCCCGCTTCTGGAGCTAAAGTTAAAGTGGTTTTACGCACTTTTTGCACTTGTTCGGCCAGTTCTATGGAAAAACGGTCAACCCTTAGCGAAGGCAAAGAGATGCCTATGCCTTTTGGAGTGCAGGTTTCGGTTAAATTATTTACTAATTTTTTAATACCGGAATAATCTAAAGTACTTAAAGAGGTTAGAGAAATCTCATCATAGCCGGTACATTTCAATTGCTGTCCGGCTTGCCCGGTTAAATTTTCAACATTGCGCTCGCGTACCGGCCTGTAAACCATGCCGGCCTGGCAAAAGCGACAGCCTCTCTGACATCCGCGCATTATTTCTAAAACTGCGCGATCGTGTACCACTTCCAGATAAGAAACGATTGGTTTGGCAGGGAAATAAGCCTGATCCAGATTTTTAACCGTGCGTTTGCGTATTTTGGCTGGGGCTTTGACATGCAAAGACTGCCTGGTTATGGAACGGGTTTCGTCGTCGTAGGAGACGTTATACAAAGAAGGAATATAAAACCCTTCAATTTGCGAAAGTTCCAGTAAAATTTCCTTTCTGGTTAAATCATTTCGCGAAGCTACCGTATCTAATAACTGCAAAAGAGCTTCTTCACCGTCTCCAATGACAAATAAGTCAAAAAAATCAGCAAAAGGTTCCGGGTTAAAAACTGCCGGGCCTC
>JAISDD010000007.1 GCA_031265005.1 Syntrophomonadaceae bacterium
GTTTTATTTTTTAATATAGGCTTTATTACCCAACTGTCGGGTTTACGTTGCAGCATTTACTGCTATTCAAAATTTATGTTTTTTATAAACATGTCATGAAATTCAGGCTGCAAAGCCAATTCTACATGCCGAACCGATTTAGCCATATATTCGGCTTTTTTTCGTTGCGTTTCATGTAATAATGCTTTTATCCCGCCTAACCCAGCAGCGTTGCCCAGATTAATTATTTTTTTATTGTCTATGTCGGGAATCATTCCTATCGTTTTCGCTCTGAGCGGATTTAAATAAGAGCCGAAACTCCCAGCCAGATATAATGCTTCAATGTCGCCTAGTTTTAAACCGGCCTGCCGCAGTAGGATATCCACTCCTGTTCGTATTGCCGATTTAGCCAGCTGCAACTGCCTGATGTCTTCCTGCGAAAACGAAATGGTACTTTTGTTTTCAGTATCATTTATCAGCAAGCAACTTTCAGGTCGTTCTTTCATATTTAGCCGCTCAAAAGCTTTTGCGGTAAAAATACCGTTGCCATCTATATAATTCCCTTTATACAATGCCGCCAGCAAATCTAAAGCTCCCGATCCGCATATGCCTTTTACTCCTTGACGCCCCAGCCAATGAAATACCAGGCTTTCGTCCTCGCCTAATTCAACGTGGTCCAGCGCTCCTTCCAGAGCCCGCATACCGCAGCTCAAGCCTCCGCCTTCAAAAGCTGGTCCGGCAGCCGCCGACGCAGCCCATAACTCCCCTCTGTTTCCCACTACTATTTCCCCATTGGTGCCAATATCGATCATAATAAATTTTTCTCTTTCAATATCTTTTAGCATCAACAGGCCGGCCGTTATGTCAGCTCCCACAAAGCCCCCTATTGAAGGTAAAATATATATAGGGGTTTCCGCTCCCAGTTGCATTCCTATTGAGGCGGCGGATACTACCATATGTGAAGAAAACACTCCCGCAAAAGGAACCGCGCCAAACCCTTTAATTGTCAAATTCAGCATGGTATGCGTCATTATCGGATTACCGGCCACCGTTATTGAATAGACGTCGGAAGGTTCAATAGCGGCTTTAAGTAAAAGTTCATCTATCATTGTATTCAAATTATTTATCATAATCCGATGAAGTTTTTCCAAGCCTTCCGGATTGGTCATACAATAGTTTACCCGGGCAATTAAATCCTCTCCGTATATTCTTTGCATATTAGTATGCGACACCACTGCCGCAGCAGCACCTTCTTTAAGGTCAACTAACGCCGCTAAAAGCGTAGTACTCCCTAAATCAAAAGCAATCCCAAACGCCGCCGGGTTTTCCCTATGTATTCTTTTAACTGAACGTCCATTGAAAATAAGAGCGTTCAGCTCTAGAACCGGCCGTCCGCTTCTATCTCCATTTACTAATTCTTTTATATTATGCGGGCTTATTTCCAATTCTAAGCTCGGCAGAGCTTCCTGAATTCTGTCATATATAGGTTTAGGAACCTCTTCGTTATAGCCGGGTACAAATATTTTTTTTACTGTTACTGGCATTCCGCCCGTCTCTTCATCATCGGCAAAATCATTTATCAAAGTTTTTGCGTTCCATTCCAAAGCCGTATAGCCTAACTTAATTTCAAGCGGTTCCATAATCGTGCAATAACAAGCCAGCCTTACTCCGGCTTTTATCTCATCCGGCAACAGCAACCCTTTTTCTTCTTCTCCCACAGCGTTTGCCCCGCCCATTATTTGCACCTTACATTTACCGCAAGTTCCGCTTCCGCCGCATGAACCGCTCACATCCAAGCCCGTCTCAGTCAGTATTTCCCAAACTTTTTTTCCCGTGACCGTCCATATGTCTTTTTTTTGGTCTTTCATGTCAACAAATGTAACTTTTATTTCGCCCGGCATTTTATCACCCGCTTATTTTTTCTTAAAAACTTTCTATAATTATAAATTATAGAGATTTCTTTCTTAAGCTGAAAGATAATATTTATACTATTCTCTATTAAAAACGCAGACAAATATAACCTAAAGGTCACGAGATTTGCCTGCGGCTAAGGAAAATAGTATGTACTAACGTGTGCCCCAAAGGGGTATCCGCTTTAAGGGAACATATTTAATCTTGTGCCCCGCAGGGGTATGCGGATTAGTATTACTTTAGAAGCTCGCAGATGTAGCGTAAGCTATGTTTTATGAATATCATCATAAGATTTTCCTTTTCTTTACGCTATCTGTTATCATAAATTAATAAAACGCAATTAAGGAGTCTCTCATGAACAGCAAAATAGACAAACCTAAGATAGAAGCCGCCGTTACCATGATACTAGAGGCCATCGGCGAAGATGTCAACCGTGAAGGAATTAAAAAAACTCCTCAAAGAGTAGCCGACATGCTGGAAGAAGTGTTTCATGGATTGCATACCGCGCCGCATGAAGAATTAGAAGTGTCTTTTACCGAATTCCACGATGAGCTAGTATTGCTTAAAGACATCGACCTTTTTTCGATATGCGAGCATCATCTGCTCCCTTTTTACGGTCAAGCCCATGTAGCATATATACCTCGGGACGGGAAAGTCGTGGGGATCAGCAAATTGGTAAGGGTGGTGAACTCTTTTGCGCAAAGGCCTCAACTGCAAGAACGTTTAACTTCGCAAATAGCTGACTGTATAAACGCGGCTCTTGCTCCTCATGGGGTAGCTGTTGTGATAAAAGCCGAACACATGTGTATGACTATGCGGGGCGTTAATAAACCCGGTACGCAGGTCGTTACCTCAGCAGTACGCGGCATTTTCGAATCTCGCCCGGAAACCAGGGCGGAATTGCTTGCGCTTATAAACCAATAACGTCTTTTAATGACCTTTACAGCGTGATTTTATTATTGCCGGGCACATAATCTTTTTCCTTTGCTGAATAAACATAAGCCTTTTTATAAATGTCACTTTCGGCCGCTATCCGCCACAAAAAATGGCATAACCGATCGATTTCTTCTTTTTTATTGTAAGCGGCCAGACTGATTCTCACCATACCCGGCAACACAGCGCTGGGCTGCTCGTAATATTTCACATCTTCAGCTTCTTTTTCTTTTCCCAATAATATGCGAACATAAATATGGGTACAGAAGCATCCCGTTCTGACGCCTATCCCTCCTTCCCTGCTTAATATGCTGCCTAACAAGGCATGAGGAATACCGTCTATATTAAAGCTGATCACTCCTATGCGCGGATACCCGCCATAGATTTTTAAATTCGGTACAGCTTGCAATTTATTAAACGCATAATTACACAGTTCTTGTTCATAAGCCGAGATGTTTTTTATATCTATT
>JAISDD010000045.1 GCA_031265005.1 Syntrophomonadaceae bacterium
TTTCGTATCGTTTCAGACAAATACCGAAATCGTCGTAAGCGTTTTGGTCTTCGATTCAACCTTATCGCCGCCATTACCAACATGAATCTACTCTCTTGAGGTTCGGAAAGAGGTCTAATATTTCCTCAATCAATATCTGCAAGCGCGGCTGTTCGTTTTTGTCTATTGCAACAACAAGAACACCGTCTTTGTGGAGTAGCCGTTTGGCTACTTCCAGACGATTTTTCATAAATACAAGCCATGAAGAACGGTTGAAAGAATTGTTATAGGCAAACGTGTTTGCCTGACTTGGCGGATTGTATGGTGGGTCAATATAGATGCACTTAATTTTACCCTCATATCGCTTTAATAAGGAGGAAATGGCAAGGAGGTTGTTGCCCTTTATTATAAGATTGTCATTATCACCAAAGATTGCATTTTCCTCAACGCCATTTGTAGAATATCGTTTTGCTCCAACGAGCACTTTCGGATAGAGAAGCCTGTCCACCTCATCTGGCGCAAGCGTAGCATTATAGAAAACCTCGGTACGTCTTTGATTGTCTTTTGTCTGTCCGCCCTCCAAAATGCAGTCTTTGTAAGGAAATGCAAGAACAACATCACCTGACGCAGAAATCAAATCACCCCGGCTGTCGGCAAGTCCGATTTTGTTCTTGAATCTTGTGTAGCTATCTGGCAAGAATTCTCGATTATTGACCACCCACCTGAAATCGTCTTTATCGAAAACGTATGTGCCGTTCACATCCGCAAAGAAGCGTTTCCTCATATCATCATTAGCAAGGAGCAAGCCTATCAACCCTGCGTCGAGTGCGGATTCGTAGACCTTGTTGCGCAACAGTGTTCCGTCTTCTGTGAAGAAACGATCGTCTTGTTTCAAGACTTCTAATAGCTTATCGAAGAAGTTTTCCATCGTCATTTACTTCCTTATACCTCTGGTTTATTTCTTGTTTGTCGGTTTGTCTGGCACAACTTCAATGATGTCAAATATCGCCTTGAAGCGCGTTGCGTATTTCAAGGTAATGTCAGTGTGACGCTCTCGTCCTTGCCGGGCTTCACAACTGTCATGCCGCCGATGTGCGCCACTTTGCACAATTCGCATTTAATCATATCCTTATCAGTTTTCCTAACTGTTACATAATAATATTTATTCGCAATAGTTTATATTATCAGCTGCTTCGCGAGGAGTGGAAAAAGCGTCTTCTGATTCCGTATACCCCAGCGCTACAGCGCATATAGGAGTATATCCTTCAGGAACTCCAATTTTCGCGGACAACCCGCTGTCAGCGGTCAAAGCTAAAATCGGTGAAACCATATAACAGGAACCCAAGTTCAAAGCCGTAGCCGCAATCGTTACAGCCGTAGCCGAACAAGACGCGGTAGCCTGAGCGTAAGGCCCTTTTTCAGCTGATATTACAAATAAAGCCGATGCTCCGTATAGCGGCCTGTATCCAGGCGTATTAGCCCGTTGCGTCAGAAAATCATTACCAGAATTTTTCATTGCGGTTAAAGCTTTCTCATCAATATCTATTAAAACGCGAGTATTAGTAATCACCGATATGTGAAAACCTCCGGCCTTAGGCGCACTGTTAGCCGCCCTCGCCAAAATATTTATCTTGTCCGCTTCCACTTGTTTACTCACATAACTCCGTATGCTTTTTCTTTTTTCTATCGCCTTTATAGCATCCATGGGCTATTCCTCCTTTTTCAAAATCCCCAAAATAGTTGTAAAATCCATTGTCCATTATTACATTTTATTATATCATATCAATATTCATAAAAAGAAAATTTTCCGCATTTTGCGTTCTAAAGGCCCGCAAAACTAATTGGTTTCGGATTTTTGAGTCAGATTGCTCAGATTGTTAATGTCTATTAAATCCGTATTGTCAGGCGTATATCCGCTCATCAAGCTGTCGGCGACCGCGTTAGCGGTATCCAGGGAGGTGAGACAAGGAATCCCTAATTGGCTGGCCTTGCGGCGTATTTTCACGCTGTCCCGCTCAGGATTGCGCCCTTTAGTAGAAGTGGATATTATATAATTGATTTCTCCGCTTTCAAGTAAAGTCATTACATTATTTTCATTTTCATGTATTTTATGCACTCTCCGCACTCTCAACCCGGCTTCAGATAACACTTCCGCCGTACCGCTGGTAGCGTACAACTCAAAGCCTATTTTGTGAAATTTATCAGCGATAGCCGCAATTTCCGGTTTTTCAGCGTCTCGTACGCTTATAAATACGCTGCCGGCTTTTACCAAAGAACATCCGGCTGAAAGCAAGCCCTTGTACAGCGCCTCTTGTAAATTTTTCCCTATACCGAGTACTTCCCCGGTAGACTTCATTTCAGGTCCCAGATGAGTGTCCACATCAGTCAGTTTCTCAAAAGAAAATACTGGCACTTTAACTGCCGTGTACGGCGTAGGTTCATATATGCCGGAACCAAAGCCCAAATCTAAAAGCCTCTCGCCTAAACTAACCCGGGTAGCCAACTCTACCATAGGAACTCCAGTTACTTTGCTAAGGTACGGAACGGTCCGGGAAGCTCTGGGGTTCACTTCTATAACAAACAGTTCCCGCCGCACCACTACATATTGAATATTGATAATACCGGCTACTTTCAAGCCTACACAGATTTTTTTCGTGGTCTCCAGTATGTTGTCCGCCAATTTCTGATCGATATTAGGAGCCGGGTGAACGGCAATACTATCGCCGGAATGAATACCTGTACGCTCTACATGCTCCATTATTCCCGGAATCAACAGATCATAGCCGTCAAAAATCGCGTCGACTTCTATTTCGGTACCGCACAAATATTTATCAACCAAAACCGGATTATCCTGCCCCAGGCTTAATATGACTTTCATGTATTCTTTTATGTCTTCAGGCCCGAAAGCGATGATCATATTCTGGCCCCCCAGAACATAAGAAGGGCGCAGTAAAACCGGATATGCTAAATCTTCAGCAACTTTTAACGCTCCCTCAACCGACATAACCGTATGTCCCTGCGGGCGTTTTATATCTAAGTCTTCCAAAAGCTGGTCAAAACGCTCCCTGTCTTCCGCCATATCGATACTATCGGCTGAGGTCCCTATGATATTGACGCCGTTTTTATGCAGCTGCTTAGTCAGTTTTATGGAGGTTTGCCCTCCAAAAGCCACTATAACTCCAATGGGTTTTTCCAGTTCAATTATGTTCATAACATCTTCAATAGTCAAAGGTTCAAAATAGAGCCGGTCCCCGGTATCGAAATCAGTAGATACGGTCTCAGGATTGTTATTTATAATGACAACTTCATATCCCATTTTTTTCAGAGACCAGACGCAATGAACGCTCGCGTAATCAAACTCTATCCCCTGCCCTATACGTATGGGCCCGGACCCGATCACCACTACTCTCTTTTGGTCAGAAGCGGCTATAAAATCCAGCGCTTCGTTTTCTCCGCCCCGGGCTTCAGCACTGAAAGTCCCGTAAAAATAAGGAGTCGTTGCCAAAAATTCTCCCCCGCAAGTATCCACCATGCGATAAGTCGGCGGTATACGCCAAGGTAACTCTTGCTTCTGAATCCCACTGATGCGTTTTAAGGCTTCATCTGTAAAACCAAGCCGCTTTCCTGCATCGTATAAAGAGGCGGTCATGGGTCCAGAGATAATATTTTCTTCATAAAGGCGGATATTATCCAGTTTGTACAAAAACCAGCGGTCTATTTTCGTTAGTTCATGAATTTCATCTATGGATATGTTTCTTTTCAAAGCCTCATATGTTAAAAAAACACGCTCATCGGTTGGATGTTTCAATTGTTTTTTTAATTTCTCATCATCCAAATCAGTTAAATGAGGTAAATTTAAAGTATCCAAACCTATTTCCGCGCCGCGGACCGCTTTCATGATCGCCATTTCGAAAGTATCGGCTATCGACATCACTTCGCCGGTCGCTTTCATTTGAGTCCCCAACTCTCTTTTAGCGTAAATAAACTTATCGAAAGGCCATTTGGGGAATTTTACGGCCACATAATCCAGCGTAGGTTCAAAGGCCGCGTAAGTATTCCCGGTAACCTCATTAATGATTTCATCCAGATTATATCCTAACGCGATTTTAGCCGCCACTTTAGCGATTGGATAACCGGTCGCTTTGGAAGCCAAAGCTGAAGAACGAGATACCCTGGGATTCACTTCTATAACCGCGTATTCAAAAGAATTAGGATGCAGGGCGAATTGGCAATTACAACCTCCCTCAACCCCTAATGCGGAAATAATATCCAGAGCGGCGCTTCTCAGCATTTGATATTCCTTGTCAGCCAAGGTAACCGCCGGAGCAATAACTATACTGTCTCCGGTATGAATTCCTACCGGGTCGAAATTTTCCATGGAACAAACCGTAATAACATTGCCGCGCCGGTCCCGCATGACCTCAAATTCTATTTCTTTCCATCCTGAAATACCTCTTTCCACTAGGATCTGGTTGATCGGCGACTGCATCAGACCATTGCGCGCTATCTCTCTAAGTTCTCCTTCGTTTTCCGCTATGCCGCCCCCGCTTCCCGCTAAAGTAAACGCCGGCCGCACGATAACCGGATAACCTGTAGCTTCCGCGAAGCCAGCGGCCGTTTCGACGTCATTAGCTACAATAGACGGAATAGTCGGCTGATTTATTTTCGCCATAGTGTCTTTGAATATCTGCCGGTCTTCCGCTTTATCTATAGCGTCGGCGCCGGTTCCTAAAATCCGTACGCCGTATTTATCCAATATTCCTGCCTTATTCAGCTGCATGGTCAAAGTCAGCCCTATCTGCCCCCCTAAACTTGAGAGCAGACTGTCCGGCCTCTCTTTTTCTATAATGCGTTTAATCGTGGTTAAAACCAAAGGCTCCAAGTATATTTTATCAGCCATTGTTTGGTCGGTCATAATAGTAGCCGGATTGGAGTTAACCAAGACCACCTCAATGTTTTCTTCTTTTAAAGCTCTCAAAGCCTGCGTGCCGGCATAGTCAAATTCCGCCGCCTGCCCGATAATAATCGGCCCGGAACCAATAACCATAACTTTTTTTATGCTTTTATCCAGCGGCATATTGATTTACCTCCATAAGTTCAATAAACCTTTCAAATAAAAAAGCGGTGTCCCGAGGTCCCGAACAGGCTTCCGGATGAAACTGCACCGAAAAACAAGGGGTATTACGATACCAAATCCCTTCCGAAGTGTTGTCGTTGACATTAATAAACCAAGAATCGGCCACGCTGGGGATAATGCTGTCCGTTACCACTGCGTAGCCATGATTTTGGCTGGATATATAAACTTGTTTTGTAAACAAATTTTTGACCGGCTGATTAGCCCCCCGGTGTCCGTATTTTAATTTTTCCGTTTTAAACCCATGCGCTAAAGCCAGTAACTGATGCCCCAAGCAAATGCCGAATATTGGTATTTTAGCGGCGATTAGAATTTTCAGGTTTTCAATTATACTGGTATTTTCCGCAGGGTCTCCCGGTCCGTTAGTCAGCATAATTCCGTCCGGATTAATCTCTAACACCTTATCCGCTTTCGTACCATGGGGCAAGACAGTAACTTCGCAGCCTCTGGATAGCAATTCTCTGATAATATTGGTTTTCAGCCCCAAATCATAAACCGCCACATGGAAGCGTCTTTTAGGCGTTCTCATATTATATATTTTCCGGGTTGACACGCTGGCCACCGCTTCTTTGACCTGATACTGCTTTATAATATCCATATCAGCGTGGGCGGGATCCAAAGCGATCATTCCGTTCATAACTCCGCTCGTTCGCAGAGTTTTCGTTAAAGTCCGGGTATCTATATCATATAGCCCCATGACGCCTTGTTCTTTTAAAAAAGCGTCTAATGTATCGACGCTACGAAAATTGGAAGGCGTTCTGCAAAGTTGATTAACAATGTAGCCCTTCATATATATTTTTTCGCTCTCAAAATCGTCGGGAATCACTCCATAATTACCGATCAGAGGGAAGGTCTGCACCGCTACCTGCCCATAATAGCTAGGATCAGTTAAAGTTTCCAGATAACCTGTCATTCCGGTCGCGAATACAATCTCCCCTACCATTTCACATAAAGCGCCAAAAGATTTGCCTTGAAATACTTTTCCGTTCTCCAGTATTAAATATGCTTCATGTCCAGCTTTTTCCAAGGTTTACTCCTCCCTTTTAAACCAGAACATTTTCACTCCGATATAGTATACTATAAAAAGATAAAAGGAAACAGCTATTACCTGACAAATATGCAAATAAAAATTTCGAAAAATATGTATTGCTTTCCTATCTTCTGCGCACAAAGGCAGGCTGTATTTAAGGCTTTTTAGCGGTATTTATTTTCTTTTCCATACGCTAACGGCTTGCGGATTTACTTCATTTCGCTTTTCAGTAACTGCATAAATAGATTCATAGCGGGATTAATCCATTTGTTTTTGTGATATGTACATAAAGCCGTTACTGTCGTCTTGCCCAACTCGGTTTTTATCTCCTTGAGCAGTCCGCGCCTGATATCCTCTTCCACACTAAAACAAGGCACCAGCGCCACTCCTAAATTGCTGGCCACACTTTTTTTTATCGCTTCAATGCTCCACAGTTCAATAGTGCTGTCGAGTACGATATTTTTATTTTTAAGATATTTGGCCAAAATATGCCTAAAGATTTCATTGCCAATGATATTTACCGGTTTTCTCTGGTTCTCTGTTATGAAATCTTCATACTGTTCGGGAAAATCCGGAGAAGCAACGAGCGCCAAATTATACGCCGACAATTTTCTCATTTCCAGTTTATAGTTATTACGTCCTAAGTCGTAGTGAACTCCTATATCCAAAGCTCCGTTATTTATCTGTTCCAAAATAACATCACAGTTTAAAGCCTGCAAAGATAATTTTAATCCGGGCGCTTGTTCTTTAAAAGATTTCAGGACCGGCTGCATTTTGTAATTTAACAAGGTTTCCGGCATAGCGATTTTTAAACTTCCGCTCAGCTCCACGCCACTTTTGCCGTAATTGCTTATTTTTTCCCAAGCTTGGATAATATCGTCAATCTGTGGCAATATGTCTTTTCCCGCTTGCGTCATAACCATTTTTCGCCCGATCCTTTCAAAAAGTTTTACCGATAACTCACGCTCCAGCTGGTGAATTTGAAACGTAATGGTCGATTGAGTGTAATTTAGCCTTTTAGCCGCCTTTTGAAAATTACCGGTTTCCAAAATAGTTTTTAAAGTAACCAAATATTTTAAGTCCATATTTTTTCTCCTTCGCTCCTCTTTCATTATATATCGAAAATATTGAATATATAGTTTTAATAATTCTAATATTTTAAACTTACTATATATGTTATTTTATACTAGAAAGAAGCAAAAACCAAATACTTTCGAATTTAGTACCAATATTTTAAAATGGGAGTGATGTCAATGCATCAGGAAAAGGCGGTTAAGATCAAAGAAAATGCAATATCATTGGGATTTGAGAACTGCGGTATTATAAATGTCTCGGATATGAACGACTATGCTGACAAACTAGATGAAAGAATTAAACATGTTCCTGAAAACAAGCGGCATCTCGAACATTTTTATGATTTCGCCCACCTTAATAAAAATTACCCCTGGGCCAAATCCATAGTAGTTTGTGTCAGTCAGTACGGCAAGTTTCATATTCCGGAACATTTTCAGGGACTGATCGGCAAATCTTATTTAGTCGATTCCCGTAAGGACGCGCAAGCAGATATTTACATAGCTGGCTCAATTTTGGAAAAATATATGGAAGAACTAGGCCTGAAGCAAACTACGCAAAGGGCTTTCGGGATTACCAGCCTCAGATGGGCAGCGCACAAAGCCGGACTGGGGCTGATCAGGAAAAATAATTTCCTGTACACTGAAAATGGCTCTTGGGTACGCATGGACGCTTGGCTGATAGATGAAGAACTCACGCTGATCGATAATGTCAAATTAAAAAGCTGTCCCGATAATTGCAATAAATGCATAGAAAATTGCCCTACGTCCTCTCTGATGGCGCCTTACATCATGGACCGCACTCTCTGCGTATCTCATATTACTACTTGGGAAGGCTGGGATCTGACCACTGATAAAAACAGCCAAAAATTAGGCAATTGGATATACGGCTGCGATGTATGTCAAGATGTGTGCCCTTCTAATCACAAGAAATGGGTTGATGAGGAAGAATTCCCTAATCTTGAAAAATTCGGCCAATTGATGTCTTTGGAAAAAATCGTAGCTATGGATTACGAAACTTTAGAAAATATCATCCAGCCTAAGTTTTGGTACATAAAGAAAGAAAACGTCTGGAAATGGAAAATGAACGCCCTCAACGCTATGCTGAACGACTATAAGGATGAGTATAGTGAATATATCGATTTAGCCTTAAATGACGCTCATGAAACCGTGAGGAAAATGGCCGCCTGGGTGAAAGAAAAAGCAGCTTCATAAATCATCTGCGGAAAGAATTTTCATTTTTTCAACAACTTCGGAAAATTTGCCGACTATAAAACCATAATTCTGTTTTCTATGCGGTAAAAGACATTGACTGCAATCTTTTATTCCGTTTTGGTAAATAAATTTTCCTCCGCATTTTTTGCCCAGAATATACAAAGGGCAAAAACAAAATAAACAATTGAATTGTTCAATGTCGGTAAATTTATGGCAAGGAAAAAATTCACATTCGGTATGGCTGAAAAAAGAATACTTTTTATCTTGCCATTGGTTCTCTGTAGTCTTTTCCTTGCTCAATTTATTCCTCCGCCACCATATCACAATTATTTATCAAATCATTTGCCAGTTCGGTATAAGTAAATTTATCATAATTATATCCTGTCAACAACCGGGTATAATTTTGTGGAGTTTTCAATTCAGACGCGGCAGCGGTAAAGTTTCAGCTTCTTTCCCCAATTTTTTTAAGATTTCTATTTCCGAAAAACAGTAAACCGCAGAAGCCAATTTAACTACAGGCATAATTCCTTTATAAGGTTCCCCAATTTTTCATATTCAGGCTTGCTCACTTGCGCGTCCGCCCCTACCGATTCACCTTTATACTTCAAAGTATCTGTTATCAAAGATGAAAATATTACTACCGGCAAATCTTTTAAAAGCGGATGCTGTTTTACGGATCTGGTTAAAAAGTGTCCGTCCATCTGCGGCATTTCTATATCCGTGATCAGCATACCTACTTTTTCAGGAAAATCGGCTCCGTATTGGTCGGCTACTTTAGATAAATATTCCCAGGCATCGCGTCCGTCTTGAAAAAAAGTTAAATTACTATACCCAATTTGAGGAAGATAATCTAATAATAATTTTCTTAACATCGGTGAATCCTCAGCAATAACCAACCCTTTGTCACTGGGAACGATATCGTCGAAAATTTTACTGTTTAAATCCGGTATACCCATTTCCGGGGCTATGTCCACCATGATTTTTTCGAAATCCAGCAATAATACCATTCGCTGCTCCATGCGGATAATCCCTATCACGCAGTTTTGCGCGTTTTGAGCCACATCAGTGGGCTTCTCGATCATATTCCATGAAAGGCGGTGTATGCGCGAAACGGAATGGACATGAAAAGCATAAATACTCTGATTAAATTCCGCCACAATATATTTATCATCATGAGGATTAACTGAAGGAAGAAAATCTAAAAATTTAGCTAGGTCAATAACCGGAATAATATCTCCCCGCAGTTGTATAATACCTTCCAAACAGGGATGAGACATGGGAATAGACACTGGTTCAATCGCATTAATTATTTCTTTTACTTTTATTACATTGATCCCCAAAGCTGTTTTTTGTATGCCAAATTCAACTATTTCCACTTCGTTAGTGCCGCTGTTGAGTAAAATTGAACTTCCTTCCAAACAAAACACTTCCTTAAAATTTTAAAAATTATACTTTATTAAATAGTTATCGTAAATTTTTAATAATAATTGCAGAAAACTCTAAACCACAAGCTTTCGCCTGCCTGATTTCAGTATGTCAAATATACCGTATGTCATTCATTTGTTCATATAAACTATTGTATAGGCCATATTATCGGCATGGAATGATGTGATATGCGGTTTATATACAGGAAATAATTCATAAGATTGTGCTTGTATGTTTCGCTATATGGAAGTATAATATATAGGATAAATTTCAATGAATGGAAAGGCGGTGTAAGCATGGACTATTTAACGGTCAAAGAAGCGGGCGCAAAATGGGGTATCACCGGGCGCATGGTGATGTACTACTGCGAAAGCAACCGCATACCGGGGGCAGAGAAAAAAGGCAATCTATGGCTTATCCCCGTTGGTACTGAAAAGCCCATAGATGGACGTAGAAAAGAGGGCAAAAATGCTTGAACATAAAATTTGGATGATGGAGTGCGTAATTTTCACCACGGTTAAGAGAAAGGAATGACGTTAATATGTATAACCCGCAACTGGAAACATTTATCCGGGTAGCGGACGCCGGCAGCTTTTC
>JAISDD010000085.1 GCA_031265005.1 Syntrophomonadaceae bacterium
GATATTGAAAAACTTTCGGTTCAAAAACGTCGTCGTTTATACCAGCCTGAACATTTTGTTTTAATTCCGCCAGCCCAGCAAGTCCAGCGCCGGAAACAGCCTGGTAAGTAGAAACTATTACTCGTTTCAGGCCAAACTCCTTAAAAATCGGGTTTATAGCCACCGCCATTATAATAGTTGAGCAATTAGGGTTGGCAATGACGCCTTTATGCTCAGCAATATCTTCTATATTGACTTCAGGAACCACCAGAGGGACCTCATCATCCAATCTAAAAGCATAGCTGTTGTCAATAACTAAGCAATTGTTTTCTTTAGCCAAAGGCGCCAGCGCTTTGCTGACGTCAGTTCCTACCGCAAAAAAAGCTAACTGTGCTTCGGCGAAATGTTCAGCTCTTGCCGCTTGAACTGTTAATTTGGTTCCTTGGAAAAGGATTTGCGTTCCGGCTTCCTGAGGGTCGGCTAAAAGCATAATGTCTTCCAGCTGTAGATTTCGCTCTTCTATAATTTTTAATAACTCCCGCCCCACTGCGCCAGTCGCTCCCACAACAGCTAACTTTATACTTTTTCCCATGCTTTACCACTCCTGCTGTACTTAATAAAATCATTTTAACATAATGCCGGTTTGGTCTCAAGCATATGGCCCCAGAAGCAGCGGCTGAAGTTGTTTCCCTTGTAAAGCATACACTATAGTATCAATCAATTTTTCCATGCAAGCTACTAATGAACTTTCTTTCACAAAAGGATCGTCCTGTCTAAAAGGCACAAAGTAAATGTTTTTCATATTCAGCAATACGCCAATATTTTTTGCGTTGATACTTAAAGCGTCATTAGTAGATACAGCTATCACTACTGGTCTTTGATTGCGTAAATGGGATTTCACTGCCATCAAGGCCGGAGAATCAATTATACCGTTGGCCAGTTTAGCTATAGTATTTCCTGTCGCAGGCACTACCGCGGCTACATCCAGCATTTTTTGCGGTCCTATAGGCTCAGCCGCCGTAATGGAATTTATTATAGCTTCGTCAGTGACGGACGCTATTTTCTCTTTCAATTCTTTGGCTTGATAAAAGCGATTATCGACCTGATCAACTGCATAGGAGAATATAGGATAAATGACAGCTCCTTCATTTTTAACAGCTTCTATTTGCGGCAATACTTCCCCCATCATGCAGTGAGAGCCAGTTAAAATTATACCGACTTTAACCCCCATCAATTTTCTATTATCATTTTTCACTCTTTGCATACCCCTCACACCTCCTCGCAGCCTAAAAACAAATTATCATCCGCTTCTTCCCATGCCTTTATGAGCAGCTGCGGTATTATCGCAGCCAAAATCTTTCCTGACGATACCGGCGCTACTTTCCCTGGTAAGCCTGGTGCTAAAACCGCTTTAATCCCTAAAGCGCCGGCGGCCTTAAAATCTATTCCTCCCGGTTTGCTAGCAATATCGATAATTAAAATTTCAGGATGAGCTTTTCGCAATACCGACTCATTGAGAACAAGCGCTGGGACGGTATTAAATACTATATCCACCTTCCCGAGCAAATCGGCTAAATCATCAAAACCACCTTTTCGGCATCCCATTTCACTAGCTCTGGCCAATTCGGACTTCTTTCTTGAAATTACAAAAACCTCCGCTCCAAGCGCTTTCAGAATCCTAGCTAAAGTCATACCTACTCGCCCTAGCCCTAAAACGCAGCATTTACTGCCGGAAATAGTTATCTCAGTTTCTTCCATAGCTATTTGTACAGCTCCTTCAGCTGTAGGGATAGAATTTAAAATCGCTAATTCGTCATTTTCAATGCTCTCCAACAATATAAAATCGAATTTTTCAGACCATTCTCGCAAGAAAGGGCGGGCTGAGCCCACAATTACAACCGCTTTAGAAGCGGTTTTTTTAATTGCCGTTTCTGTTAACAGCAATTCTCCAGGATGATAAACCGCTCTTATTTGCCCATTCGTACCCGTTCCAGACAAAGGCAAAATAACCGCTTCAGCATCTTCACAGGCGCTTTCCGCAGTACTGTTATAATGAGCGCCCGCAGGCGTCATATTTCGGGGGAAGCCAGCGACAGCCAGAACAGCTCCCATTTTCAACAATTGCTCGATGAGAATCAATTCGCGAGCATCTCCTCCTAATACCGCTATCTTTCGGCCTGACAATACTGAATCCAAGGGGCTTTCCTCCTTTGAGACGATAAAAATTCTTACCTTGCATTATATGAACTTTATTATCGGGTGGTGCTTGTCTTTTCAGTTATTACAGCAAGCAGAGCGGCATGTTAAAAAGCCATTTTATCTCATTAAACGCCTTAGAACATATATACTGAAGTTGATTTTCCAGCGAGTACCATCAACTAAAAAAGGTTTGTAAACGCTAGTCAACTTAAATTTACTAACATTTACAAACCTCTGAACAAAAAATATATTTCGCTTTTTTCCTATACGAATAAGTTTAAATCCCAGCTTTTTATAATAAATTTTCCATACCATATACCAATCCTTTTATGTTTACTGTTTTTTTGACTGCTAATAAAACGCCGGGCATAAATCCTGTGCGTTCGAATTGGTCATGACGAATTTTCAAGCCTTGTCCCATGCCTCCGAATATTACTTCCTGATGAGCTATAAAACCCGGCAATCGCAAGCTATGAATTCTGATTTTTTCATGTTCTCCTCCGCGGCAGCCAGGTATTTTTTCGATTTCTTCTCTTAATTCAGGCATTTCCATGCCGCGAACTTCTTTGATCATTTCCGCCGTCTTGATAGCAGTCCCTGAAGGAGCGTCAATCTTTTGATTATGATGATATTCGATGATTTCCACATCAGGGAAATATTCAGCCGCCATTTGCGCAAATTTCATCATCAGGACCGCCCCGATAGCAAAGTTAGGTATAACAGCTATTCCCACTTTATTCTCCAGGGCCACTTTTTCTAATTGTTTTAATTCAAAATCATTTAACCCGCTAGTTCCGATAACAGCCGCAATATTATTTTGTAAAGCAGCTCGCGCGTTATCAAATACTGAATGGGGGTTGGTAAAATCAATTATAACATGAACAGGTGCCTGACTAATCAATTGTTCCAGATCGTTTGCAACAGTTAAAGATAAAGCCTGGGGAATTATCTCTCCGCTTATTATTTGAGCTAAAGACTCGCCTCTGCTGTTTCTATCTACCAACCCGACTAATTCCAGTTCAGGGTCATTATAAACCGCTTGCGTGGTTATTCTCCCCATTTTCCCCAAAGCTCCGCAAATAATAACCTTAATTTTTTCAGCCATCAAACATACCTCCTAGTATATGAACTAGTTTTATACATTTCTTCAATATAGTCAAGGTTTTACCGCCGCCGCGCTTACCAACTTTTTCACAACGATCTTAACTGCCAATTCCTCGCCGAAGACCTGAAAAACTACCAGCGATAACGCTCACTTAAAGACAAGCCCATATTTGGGGAGCCTTAATCTCTTTTTTCTTGGCTCATACAGCGCGGTATACGGCTTCACGGAGTGCAACTCAGGCCCCGCATTGCATTCGGCAAGCAGCAATGGTAAAATGTGCTTGCGGACGTGAAGATAAACAAGGATGTCGGAATCCATACTTTGAGAGACCCATCTATTCCACGCATCTCCTTGAAAACGGGATGGACATCAGTTTTATTCAACAGCTTTTGGCATAACGACATCAAAACCACGAT
Source organism: Syntrophomonadaceae bacterium (assembly GCA_031265005.1). Taxonomy (GTDB): domain Bacteria; phylum Bacillota; class Syntrophomonadia; order Syntrophomonadales; family Syntrophomonadaceae; genus JAISDD01. Next base: position 3,700 of record JAISDD010000085.1, read on the forward strand.
GATTTACGCGAAAACAGCGCAGAAATATTTGAAGAAAATCAAGATTCCATTCGATAAATTGTAGGTTCGCATTTTGGATAGAAAAAATCGTGTAACGCAGAACCAGTAAGATTTTTAAGGCATTTAGGCACAAATAAAAAAGGTGTGTCTATATGGAAGTTACGCGCAATAAAGCCCATATTGATTGATAAAATCATTAAAATAAATTAGGCCGGTAATAATGGAAATGGACAAAAAGGCAAAAAATATATTATTCAAAACGTACTGGAAAAATGGCTGGATTGACGACCAGGACAGAAAAACCGCTCCGGCTGATTTTGAATACGCGAAGTCAA
>JAISDD010000108.1 GCA_031265005.1 Syntrophomonadaceae bacterium
TGAAATATAGTAAAATATAACATTAGCAAAGTACAATCTGTCATGTTCTGATCATGCTATTAAAAAACGCGGCCGCGATAAGCGGGCTTATCATAGGCGGCGCGATTGGCGGCTTACTAGCGGCGGTAACGGGCGGGAGTATTTGGAAAGGTACTGGAAGGCTCAATATACGGAGCGTTAGACGGAGCGGCAATAGCGGTAATCATATTCGGCATTGTAACGGCAGTCAAGGCGATAGCAAATGCGGTTAAAGCGGCGAATATAGCCAAGGCGCAGCGCACAATACAAGCGGCGAATGCGGTACAGGCACAATAGGCGGCGGCGCAGCCTACGAATGCACAAACATTAGCGCAACAATTAGGCGATGGAGGTAGAGGTTTTGATACGACCAATCAATTAAAAGCATATTTGCGTCAACAAGGCGTTGATTTGGATGGAAAGCATGTACATCATATTGTAGAGCAAAGCCAAATAGGAAAGTCCAATATTCCAGCGCAACAAATACATAATACAAACAATACGATTTTGCTTGATAGTCCGATTCATGGAAAGATAACAGGGCACTATAATCGCGGGATTATAGGTTTTTCTCATTTTAGAGATTCACTTGTAGGAACAGGTTTTATTCATCAGTATCAAACAGGAATTGATGTCTTAGCAATGTATGGAGTGTTCTTATGAAAATAAAAAGAGAAACTTTTATCGAAGATTTTGTTCAAACGGCTATTATGCACGTTGAGGCTTTTAACGTGACAACTTTTGGATATAGTTTTGCGGAAATTGACACTGCCCATAAGTTAGCAAATAAACTATCTGTCCGATTACGAAAATTAGCAGACTTTCTTGCGCAAGACCCTGTTTTTGCAAAAGATACATTAGATAGACTTGTATTGAACACAAATCCACACGTTATGTTTGCCACTGCAGGTGTATTATGGGAGTTTAATTATCGTATGGAGGATTGCTATCGCCTATTTGAAAAGGTTTTAGAAAAAGGAAAGAAAGAGACGATGGCTCTTATAGCGGCGAATAACTTTTATTTGGCAATAAAAGAGGGGCGACTAAAGAGACGAAAAGAGTTCCCAAAATTGGGATAACCAATGAATAATATTCCAAACAAAAAGGGACGAAATAACGCTATTAACCGAAAACCCGATCCGTTGGAAGTCACACTACTTCGACCGGGAAACGGGTTGGTATTACATAGACGGGCGGTATTATGACCTGGGTATATGTCAATACATAACGGTCGACAGCCCCGAAAACCTGCTTGCGCTTGCCGCCGTAGTATACGGCTTGAACCGCTACGGAATAACCGTAGACAACGCCGTAGCGTTGACCGGCGCGCTCTATAACATATTTACGCAGACGGAGCTGTTCGCAGACCCGACACGAGCGGCAGCTGCTGTGGTGGGAAAGGGCATTCAAGTGGCTTAACGAGCAAGCCCCTGTCATACGCGGCGTACTGTATGTGTTAGCGGTTGCGGTATTCGTGGCGGTGGCGGTATTTGCGCCGGAGGCGCTGCTCTATCTTTGCGCGATTGCGGCTAAGGCCGCAATAAGCGGATTTATAATAGGCGGCGCGATTGGCGGCTTAATGGCGGCGGTAACGGGCGGGAGTGTTTGGAAAGGCATACTGGAAGGCGCTATATACGGAGCGTTAGACGGAGCGGCTATTGCGGTAATCATATTCGGCGTTGTGACGGCGGCAAAGGCGATAGCAAATGCGGTTAAAACTGCGAATTGAGAGTGTTTCTATACCTGCGGCAACTAAATAAAAAAATTTGGAGCCGAAGCATAGATTAAATTGATTTATAGCAATTTGACAAAACGTATAGACGATGATATAATGGAATAAGAAAGGAAGGGGGATGAGTTGATGCCAAAGCCATTATCAAACGACTTACGGAAAAGGATTATAGAAGCGCATAAGCAAGGTAAAAGAGTTGAGGATATTGTTGAGGTTTTCAGTGTTGGCCGAAGTACGATATATAAATTACTGGTACTTGTAAAAGAAACCGGAAGCTATGAGCCGAGAGAAAACAATAATGGACGGAAATCACTTATCACAGAAGTAAAACTGAAAGAAATTGAGGAACTGATTAAAAAACGCCCGGATATGACTCTGGAAGAAATAAAAGAAGAAATGGGATTACCTCTCTGTATTTCCGCTCTAAGTAGAATTATTACCAAAAAGCTGAATTACCGCTATAAAAAAAACTCTCCACGCCAGCGAAAGAAATCGTGAAGATGTTTTACGACAAAGAAGTGACTGGTCGGCAAAACAATTGACACTTGACATAGAAAGGCTGATATTTCTTGATGAAAGCGGTGTAAATACGGGTATGACGCGGCTTTACGGACGTGCGCTCAAGGGGCGCAGACTGGTTGATTACACGCCCGACGTAAGATTTGAAAGGACGTCAATTCTGTCCTCTGTAAGACTGACTGGTGCAACTATCCCTATGGCATACAGCGGCGCATTGGATGGCGAATTATTTGTAAAATACATAACCGATTTTTTGGCGCCAACACTCAAAGTCGGTGATATCGTCATTATGGACAACCTCTCGTCACATAAAGTAAAAGGGGTTATTGAACCTATCGTAATCGCTGGCGCAACAGTTCTGTATCTTCCGCCATATAGCCCTGATTTCAATCCGATAGAACAATTATGGTCAAAGATAAAATCATTTCTAAGAAAAATTAAAGCCCGAACAACCGAACTTCTTATGGATGCAATTGCTGCCGCATTCAAGACAATCTCACTTGCTGACATCAAAAACTGGTTTCTGCATGACGGATATTCTACACGTTTTGTCAAATAGCTATAAGCCACATTATAAAATTGCTTACTGGTTTCAGTAGGCAATTTTTTGGTATGCCGAACTGTATGCCGCGAAACAAAGCGGTGAAATCATCTTAGCTTTCTTTTTTCCACATAGCTTTCCGCCTATCTTTTTCAGCGATATTTTGGCTTAAAGAAGCTAAAACATAGAGGCGATTAGTTTTAAGAAAGCCAACAATATATCGTTTGCTTCGTCCGGCAGGGCATGGAGGGCTTCCAGTATAGCGGCATCCCTTTCGTTTCTTTTGAAAGTACGCTCGTCGGTATATGTAAAAAGCTGTTCCAAAGACAAACCGAGAACTGCGCAGATTTTTCCGAGAGAGTCGACGGTCGGGGAACATGTTTTTGACAG
>JAISDD010000110.1 GCA_031265005.1 Syntrophomonadaceae bacterium
AATTCCGTAATACGCGGCATTGATTATAGCGTTTTGCTCGGCATGCACCCCTCGGCATAATTCATACCGTTCTCCGGACGGTATTGACATTATGTTCCTTAAACATCCAGTTTCTTCGCAATGTATTGTCCCTCTGGGCGATCCATTATAACCGGTAGAAATAATACGCTCTTGCCTGACCAATACCGCGCCTACATGCCTGCGCAAACAAGTGGAACGGGTGGCCACCAGTTTAGCTACTTGCATGAAGTATTCATCCCACGAAGGCCTTCCCATTCTTGCTCTCCTATTTCTTCCAGTCATAAAGCGGATATCTATCGCACAGCTCTTTTACAATAGATTTAGCTTCTTCTACTTTATCGGGAACTTCCAGCGCTAACTTTATCGCTTCCCCGATTAAATTCATGTCCTCTGTTCGCAAACCGCGGCTAGTAATAGCCGGAGTTCCTAAACGAACACCACTTGTTACCATCGGACTTTCCGGATCAAACGGTATAGTATTCTTATTCACGGTTATATTAACTTGTCCTAAAATGTCCTGCGCTTGTTTACCCGTTATCCCTTTAGGTCTAACATCAACCAGCATTAAATGATTATCTGTCCCCCCCGATACCAAACGCAAGCCATTATTAATTAACGCTTGCGCCAAAGCTTCAGCATTCGCAAGTACATTTTGCTGATATTTAACAAAGCTTTCACTCAAAGCTTCTTTAAAACACACTGCTTTGGAAGCAATAACATGCATCAAGGGCCCTCCTTGTATACCTGGGAAAACAGCGCTGTCAATTTTTTTCGCCCACTCTTCCTTACATATGATAAATCCGCCCCTGGGCCCCCGCATAGTTTTATGGGTAGTAGAGGTCACAAAATCGGCTTGTTTAACCGGGCTTGGGTGTAGCCCTGCTGCTACCAGGCCGGCTATGTGCGCCATATCCACCATCAAATAAGCTCCCGCTTCATCAGCTATGGCCCGGAAACGGTCAAAATCTAAAAAGCGTGAATACGCGCTGGCGCCTGCCACAATGAGTTTGGGCTTTACTTCTACTGCCAGATCCCTAAGCTTATCATAATCTATAATTTCCGTATCAGCGCTAACGCCGTATTCCACAAAATTATAGTATTTCCCGGATATATTCGCCTTGCTGCCATGGGTAAGGTGCCCTCCATGATTAAGATTCATCCCCAATACAGTATCTCCCGGTTTTAAAACCGCCAAATATACGGCTGTATTGGCCTGCGCGCCCGAATGAGGCTGAACATTTATATGCTCACACGCAAACAGCTTTTTTCCCCGTTCCATAGCTAAATTTTCAGCTATGTCTACAAATTCGCATCCTCCATAATATCTCTTTTCCGGATAACCTTCGGCATATTTATTCGTCATTACCGAACCCTGCGCCGCCATAACCGCTAATGATACAAAATTTTCCGACGCAATAAGCTCCAGATGATTATTTTGTCTTTCTTTTTCTTGTTCAATAGCATCAGCTATCTCCGGATCCACAGCCTTTACATACTGTTCTATATAGTCCACTTTTGTTATTCCTCCCGCTTCATCATTATTTCTATACTAGCTATTTTTTCTATTCTTTTTTCATGCCTGCCTCCGGTAAACATACCGCTGACAAAAGCCTTCACTGTTTCCAGAGCCAATAGCGTACCAATCATCCGCGCTCCTAAAACCAGTATATTAGCATCATTATGTTCGCGGGCCAAACGAGCCGATAAAGGTTCTGAACACAATGCAGCTCTGATTCCGTTTACTTTATTAGCCGCAATCGACATGCCTAATCCGGTACCGCAAATCAAAATCCCAAAACCCGAATCAGCTTTTACCCTCTCCGCCACTGCAAAAGCAATATCCGGGTAATCGACGCTGCCTTCATCAAAGGTTCCGCAGTCAACTAACCGCAAATCAGTACCTATGAAGCCTGCCGCTAATATTTCTTCTTTCAAACGATATCCCGCATGATCACTGCCAACATATAAATTCATGATAACTCCCGCTGTCCGTATTCCAAATTTATTTTGTCCAGTGCTTTTGACAATAAAGCTGATAAATCATCCGCGCATTTTTGGTAAACTGAAAAATGTAAACCAAAAGGATCCTCTATTTCCTTTTCCGATTCAACAAATCCGCTTAAAGTAAACACTTTGTTCTCAAAAGCAGGGAATATTTTTTTTAAAGTTTCAGCTTGTCTTTTAGTCATCGTAAATAAAATATCCACATCTTTTTCCTGAAGGTATTCTATCGGTGTCGCTTGATGTTCCGATAAATCTATACCATACATTTTCATAACGTCTATGGCTTCGGTGGTTGCCGGCTGGTTCTTAACAGCGTTCAGCCCGGCTGAAAATATTTTAAACTGATTTTTCGGCAAGTTTCTATCTTCAATTATTTTGCGGAACAAAGCTTGCGCCATAGGACTTCGGCAGGTATTGCCAGTACATACAAAAACAATTTTTATCACCAGCCCAACAAGAAGAAAACCGCCTTCTTGCATTTCCCTCCTTACGTTCACACATTTATAAAAACCAAACATGATGTTATAAAATTAACTAAACCTATTTCCCCTGTCAAGATAAAAATCTTGTCGAACTACGTCTCATACTTGAAGAATCATTATTATTTAGGCTTATTGGCAAAGGTAAAATAAACGTTTCCATAACATTGCCCGCAAGTCTATTATCATATACTGTTAAATTATGCCCCTGTTCATTGTAAAAACCAGGATTAGGAATTAATCATCAAAACAGCCCGGAATGGCTTTCTGCAATTCTTCTGCTGAAATCGCTCCTAACCGCAATATTTTATAAGGCAGCCGGGTTAAATCGACTACAGTTGATGCAACTTTGGAAATAGTCGGGCCTCCATTTATAACCGCCGCGATACGTCCATTCAAATCGCGTATAACATCCTGAGCGGTAATCGGGCTAGGCCGTCCGGATATATTTGCACTGGTCGCGGCTAAAGGGCCGGTTTTTTCTATTAAGGCTAACGCGACTGGATGTGACGGCATCCTTAACCCAACATTGTCTCTGCCTCCGCAGACCTCTTTGGGCAATTCATCCCCTCCCGGTAAAACTATTGACAGCGGCCCCGGCCAAAAAGCCCGCATTAATTTTGCCGCATCAGGCAAAAGTTCTTTTACAACTCGCCTTACTTGCTCAACATTAGCGACATGAACCAGCAAAGGGTTAGATTTTAAGCGGTTTTTGGCCGTAAAAATTTTCGCAACCGCTTCAGCTGAAAACGCATTTCCTCCCACTCCGTAAACTGTTTCGGTGGGAAAAGCCACTAATTGATTTTGTTCCAAAAGCTTTACTGCTTTCATGATTATTTTCTCTTCCGGAAGCAAAGGATCAATTTCCCAAACAAATGTTTTCATATGTTACATTTTCCTCGCTTGAAGCATCCGGTTTTTTCCCGAATAGTCCCGCTTGATTTGCACTTCGGTAAACCCCTGCATCATCTCCGCCGCCCTAGAGCCTTGCGTATATCCTATTTCTATCAAAAGATATCCTTTAGAATATAATAATTCTCTGGCTTGAGGCAAAAAGCGGCGGTACAGATCCAATCCATCCCCTGGCGCCAACAATGCTTGGAGCGGTTCATATTTGCGTACTTCCGGCATCAGTTTTTTATATTCGTCCTCAGATATATACGGAAGATTAGCCACGATAATATCGAAAGGCTCTTCGCTCATGAAAGGCTCCAGCAAATCACCTGAGCGAAAATCCACTTTAACATTATTTATTTTGGCATTTTCAATTGCTACGGCAAGAGCCGCCTCGGAAATATCACTGGCGTAAACTTGAGCCGAAGGGCAATAATAAGCTAAACTTACAGCTATAGCGCCAGATCCTGTACCAACATCACAAATCCGGGCGGATTTTAGCGCGGAGGCGGCTTTCAGCGCTTCTTCCACTAACATTTCGGTCTCAGGACGCGGAATAAGCACTTGATTATTTACATTCAATTTCAACGACATAAATTCTTTTTGCCCCGTAATATAAGCATAGGGTTCATGATGAACCCTGCGCAAAATGACTTCTCTATATAGCTTACATTCATCATCATTTAAAGGTTTGTCATAATTTACATATAGGTAAACCCGGTCATGCCCTAAAATCGTCGCCAGCAGTAATTCCGCTTCTAAACGGGAGGCGGAAAAGCCTTTTTTTTTAAAATATTCCGCCGTCCATTCCAGCAGAGACTTAATCGTCCATTCTTTCCTCAATTTATTCCACCTGCTTAAGACGCTCAGCTTGATCGTTAGTTATCAAATTTTCAATTACTTCATCTATCTGGCCGTCTAAAATGGAATCCAGCCTGTGCAAAGTCAAATTTATCCGGTGATCGCTTACCCGTCCTTGCGGATAGTTATAAGTCCGTATCCTTTCGCTGCGGTCTCCGCTTCCTACTTGACTTTTCCTGTTACCTGCAACTTCAGCATTATACTCCTCTTCCATAATATCTTTGAGCCGGGCCCGTAAAACGCGCAAAGCTTTGGCCTTATTTTTATGCTGCGACTTTTCATCCTGACATGAAACCACCACTCCCGTAGGCACGTGAGTAATACGCACCGCTGATTGAGTAGTATTCACCGATTGTCCGCCCGGGCCGCTAGAACAAAAAACATCTATTTTTAAATCGTTGGGGTCTATATCTACTTCCACCTCTTCCGCTTCCGGCAACACCGCCACCGTAGCGGCTGAAGTATGGATACGCCCGCTGGATTCGGTAGTCGGTATCCTCTGTACCCTATGCACTCCCGATTCAAACTTAAGCTTGCTGTAAGCCCCATTTCCGTCTACAACAAAAACTATCTCCTTTATACCGCCTATATCGGTGTTATTAATATCCAAAATTTCTACTTTCCATCCCTGTAATTCCGCATAACGGCTATACATCCGAAAAAGGACATTAGCAAAAAGAGCCGCTTCTTCTCCGCCGGTTCCCGCCCTTATTTCCATGATGACACTTTTGTCATCATTGGGGTTTTTAGGCAACAGTAAAATTTTAAGTTTTTCTTCCAAAACCGTCTTTTTTTCTTGCAAAATATACATCTCTTCCTGTAACATTTGCTTAAATTCCTGTTCCTGTTCTTCCTCAAGCATCTCCTTGCCGTCGTCTAATTGTTTAAGCACATTCTGATACTCACGATACTCTTCAATAATTCCAGTTAGATCCGAATGAGATTTGGCATATTTTTGAAATCTGCTTTGGTCAGAAATAATCTCCGGCTGGCTCAATAAGGCGGTAAGTTCATCATATTTAACTTCTAAAGCTTTTAATTTTTCTAACATTGTTCCCTCACTATTAATATAAAACCAGCGCTTTCGCAGTAAATCCTCTTCAAGGCGCTTGTTAATTACTTAATTACGCGGTAATTGCATAATGGCCGTCTTTAGCGTTTCTAATGTTTACCGTTAAGAAAAAAAGCAGAGACCTAAGCCCTGCTTCGTTTTTATTGTAAACCATACTTCTTTTTAAATCTATCTACCCTTCCGGTAGTATCAATCAATTTCCCTCTGTTCCCGGTATAAAAAGGATGGCATTTGGCGCAAATCTCAACCTTTAAATTCTCTTTAGTAGAGCCGATCTCAAATTCATTGCCGCAAGCACAACGCGCCAACGCTTTGAAATATTGAGGATGAATTTTTTCCTTCAACCTTTTCACCTCTCTTTATAATTAATTTTTTTGGAATAAGGACACATAAAAACCATTATAATTATATATAAAATTATAGCAATAAAAAAGATAAAAAACAAGCTGGCGCTCGTCAATTTTATAATCAGGCCGATGGTTTCCTGCTGCAAAGCATAACTATTCCCATACGCGTTGTCAAGGGTAAATGTCCAATTCCCATAATAATACAAAAACCCCGTACAGTACAATGGGGCGAGCGTTTAAGTAAGAGATATTTTCCAACGAAACAGGCGGCCGTACGCTTCGAAACCATGCCCGGCCTGCAAGGGCAGTCGGCGAGTAGCATTAATTATCCCGCTGAATATGAAAAGCTTGTATAATAGCAACATATTTAGTCGCAGCTGTTAATACAAGCTTTTCGCTTTCATTATTTATCGACGATTCGTCGTCAGTCAATATTTAAATTACCGCAACTTCAATTTAAGAAGCAAAACGATGAAGTTTAATTAGCGGCGTTTTGCGGTACCATCGCTTTAGCGTATTCCAATCCCAGACCATAAACTCCGCCATGCTCAGTAATGATTTGGATTACCGGATTATAAGTGGTTTTATTTGCCCAGTCTCTTTGCATTTCAAGTAACGAAGCCTGCCAGGTGACCGGTTTGACTCCAGCTTGAACCATGCGCTGAATGCTTATATCATGGGCTTCTTTACTGGCGCCTGCCGACGCGTCCGTCACAATATAAACGTCATACCCTTCCGATTTGGCGCTGAGAGCCGGCAAAGTGACGCAAACCTCCGTCCAAAGTCCGGCAATCATGATTTTCTTCCTTCCGGTAGCTTCGACCGCTCTTTTAAAATTCATATCTTCCCAAGCATTTAAACAAGTTCTGTCGATGGGAGTTTGATTTGGAAATACTGACTGGAGCTTACTATATAAAGGCCCTGAAAAAGTTTTAGCTTCAACAGTTGAAAATATAATGGGTATTTTGAAAACTTTAGCAGTCTTAGCTAATCCTACGATAGCGTTCATAACCGGCATTCTTTCAATACTTTCTACTCCAAAAAACATTTCCGGCTGTTCGTCAATGATACATATCGCTATTTCTGACGGATCCAGAAGCACATTGGGATAATTTCTCATTTAATCTTCTCCTTTATTAATTCAAGTTTTCATTTTTATTATTAGGCCGCCGAGGAATTTTTATCCTTATTTATTATATGTAAAATAATGGTTTTAAGGAAATTCCTGTCTTTAGCAAAAACTATGCTCCTTTTAATCGTTATTTCATGCAGGTAATTACCTCCTTTTGCTGAATATATATTTTAAAAAATGATTTTAGGTTTTCCAAAACTAATTTAAAATTACCCAAATTGGCGTTAAAGGAGTAAAATATGGCTGAAGTAAAACAATTAGCGGTTTTCACTTTGAATAACGAGTATGCTATTCCTGTGTCCAAAATGCAGGAGATAATTACTTTGCCGCCCGCTATAACTCCTATTCCTGAAACTCCCGAATATATTGCCGGTCTTATGAATTTACGCGGGGCGGCTATTCCTGTTGTCGATTTAAAGTTAAAGTTCAAAATTCCTTCAGCTCCTGATGAGCATTATTCATACTGTATTTTAATTAAACTGCCTGAGCAAATTATCGGCATTTTGGTCGAAAACGTAAGCGAGCTTTTAAAATTGCCCGTTGATTCTATAAAGCCTACTCCAGCTTTAATAACCGGTATTGCTGCTAAATATTTAACCGGCATTGGCATGGTGGGTTCTCGTATTATATATTTACTGGATGTTGAGCAAATATTCACTGAAGACGATAAAAACACTTTGAGAGAACTGACCGAAAAATAATTCTCTTAATATAAATATTTCACAACAACTCCCTCGCCGTTATCTTATTGGGGTCAACTTTTATGCTTGCTGCCAATGCTGTATTTACATGCCTTTTCTAATGTTTATAATGTAATTATTAACGTGCCGATTTTTTAACCTGTAAAATCTAACAATAATAATGCTTGGTTATAATTTATTTTATTGCGCGCAGGTTTATAATAAAATATATTTATAAGAAAGGAGCGTTTCCAATGATAGGTGTCGATATTATTGATATTGAAAAATTCAAACAAGCCGTTTTAAGAACTCCGCGTTTGATTAACCGGCTTTTTACACCATCCGAAATTTCCTATTGCTTAAACAAAAAAAACTGTTACCCTTCCCTGGCCGCGCGTTTTGCTGCCAAAGAAGCTATACGTAAATTCAATCATTTAATGATTAAAGAAGTTTTATTTCAAGATATCGAAGTCTTTGTTGACGTCAACGGTAAACCCGGCGTCAAACTTCACGGCCAAGCAAGTAAAAACGGTAAGTCATTAGGGATTGCCGATATCTGCCTTAGCCTCAGTCATAGCCAAAATCAGGCCATCGCAGTCGCCTACGCTCAGAAAGGATAATTATATGAGAATACCAACCGTTGCTCAAATGCAAAACATTGATAAGAACGCCAGCCGCGAATATGATATTCCCGGAATCATACTTATGGAAAACGCCGGATTAAAAGTAGTGGAAGTCATTAAAGAAATTTTGCCGGCATTGTCTAATAAACGGATCGTCGTATTAGCTGGAAAAGGTAATAATGGCGGAGACGGATTCGTCATCGCCCGTCATTTACACAACCACGGCGCCAAGGTAGTTACTTTTTTATTGGGTGATCCGGAAAGCTTGCCCAAAGACGCCAAACGTAATTATACTATATTAAATAAAATCAAAGCTCAAATTTGGCTTTTAAGTAACGAACATAACTTGGATAAATTGCAGTTGGCTTTGCTGAAAGCTGACCTGGTCGTAGACGCTATATATGGAATAGGGTTCAAAGGAGCTGTGCGGGAATTTGAAGCGAAAGTTATTAAGGCGGTAAATAAAAGTAAAATTCCGGTCGTCGCCGTCGATGTACCTTCCGGAGTGGAAACTGACAGCGGTTCCGTTATCGGCGAAGCGATCAAAGCCACGCAAACCGTTACTTTCGCTTTGCCTAAACTGGGCTTACTGGTTGAACCCGGCTCGGAATATGCCGGCCGCCTTACTATCGCTGATATTTCCATTCCCACAGATTTGCTGGTAGATGAAAATATAAAAACTAATCTTTTAACGGAAAAATTAGTGCAAACTTTCATAAAAACCCGGCCGCGGGAAGTTTATAAGGGTTCTTTCGGACATTTACTGGCTATCGGCGGATCGATGGGAATGAGCGGCGCCATCACTATGACCGCGCAAGCAGCTTTAAAAATAGGGGCGGGGGTTATTACAGCGGCGGTACCGGAAGCTGTAGCCGGTATTGTCGCCGGTCATTCTCCCGAAATAATGACTCTCCCTTTGCCTCAAACATCTGACGCACAAATAAGTACAGCCGCTGTTCCTCAGCTTATAAATTTTTTAAGTAAAGCTACAGTCTGTACCATAGGCCCAGGTATGGGAAGATATCCTGAAGCATATGATATAGTGAGCTTAATTTTGAAAGAATCTGACCTGCCGGTGGTAATTGACGCCGACGCTTTAAATGCTTTGAAAGACGATATAAGCATGGTGACCAACCGCTCAGCACCGGTGGTTCTCACTCCGCATCCCGGCGAATTTTCTACGTTAACCGGCTTAAGCACAACTCGTATTCAGTCTGATCGAATAGGAACAGCCCGGGAATTTGCTCAAAAATGGGGAGTGATTTTGGTTTTAAAAGGTAACAAAACCATAATAGCTTTACCCAGCGGAGAAGCGTTCATGAATTTAACCGGCAACCCAGGAATGGCAACCGCAGGCAGCGGAGACGTTCTAACAGGTATCATAGGAGGTTTAATAGCCCAAAACTTAGAAGTATCAAGCGCCGCTCTAGTCGGAGTTTATGTTCATGGCGCCGCCGGCGACCTCGGCGTCTTATCACAGGGACAGCGGGGATTAGTAGCCGGAGATTTGATTAAATATTTACCTCAAGTAATAAAAGTATTTGAAACCGAACTTTTAGAGTAAAATATTTCATCATCCATGAAAGAAGGCATAGCGCTGCTGGCCAGAGATATGATAAAGACGCTATGATGCCAAGGATAAATCAGCAACCGAGAACATTGTTTTTCCTGAAATGGTCAATCATATGCATAAAATTAGCAAGGTGGCGGTGATTTTAAATAAAAAACCTGATAGATATTATCACCCGCAATAACATTTTAAAGGGTTGGGTAAAAAATAGTGATTAATTATCGGCCTACTTGGGCGGAAATAAACTGCACAGCTATTGAACATAACATCACCCATATTAAAAAGCTGGGAATACAAAATATTATGGCGGTAGTAAAAGCAAACGCTTACGGACACGGCATTTTGGAAATCAGCCAAATTTGCGCCGCGCAAGGAATTGATTACTTGGGAGTCGCAACTTTGGACGAAGCTATAAAAATAAGAGAAGCGGGAATTGTTATTCCTATTTTAATACTCGGCTATACTCCGGCTCGTTTCGCGGATGTTGCTATAAAATATAAGGTAGCCGTTACTGTTTTTGATGTAAAAATGGCTTATGCTTTGTCGCAGGCTTCTGAAAAAATGGGGCAACGCGCGGTCGTTCATCTGAAAATCGACACTGGTATGGGCCGTTTAGGTTTTGCCTGCGAACCTGCTTCCGTTGCTGATATTGAAACCATCGCTGCTTTCCCAGGTTTATATTTAGAAGGAATATTTACTCATTTTGCTGTAGCCGAATCAGTTGATAAAACATTTACTAAACAACAAATTAAATTATTTACCGCGTTAATTTCCGAACTGGAAAAGCTTCATATTCATTTTTCTCTCAAGCATTGCGCAAACAGCGCTGCAATAATAGGATTCCCTGAAACATATTTCAACATGGTCAGAGCCGGCTTGATCCTTTACGGCCTGCCTCCCAGCGAAGCACTTCGAGATACCATAAACCTCATTCCAGCTATGGAATTAAAAAGCCAAATATGCAGTTTGAAATGGCTTCACGCAGGTCAGACTGTAAGTTACGGATGTACCTATACTTGTCACAGAGATACTTTAGTAGCGGTAATTCCCATTGGATACGCAGACGGATATCCGCGGACCCTTTCCAATAAAGCATGGGCTGTCATTCAAAATAAAAAAATTCATTCCCTGGGAAATATCTGTATGGATCAATGCATGTTCGACGTGACAGATATCCCTAATGTAAATATTGGCGACGAAGTGCTGTTATTCGGTGAAAAAATTCATGGTGTAACGGCCGACGACTTAGCTGATATTATCGGAACCATCAACTACGAAATAGTATGTTCCGTCGGAGACAGAGTTCCTCGTGTATACATTAAACATAATTAATTTGACAATTGTTTTTGGTATGCGCTATAATGCAAATGCCTTGTTCTATCAGGATTCCCTTTTGGGGGATTTTAAGTCCAAGAGTAAATTCCCAGAAGGGAGATAAAAAATTGTTCAGTGACAAATATTTGACCTGTAAAGACTGTGGAAGCGAATTTTTATTTTCGGCTTCAGAGCAAGAGTTTTATGCTGAAAAAGGTTTTGAGAACGAACCTGGCAGATGTCCGGATTGCCGGAGAGCCCGCAAACAGCGGAACGGTTTCGGTAATTCCCGCTACAGAGAAGATCGTCCTTCCTTTACCACCATTTGTGCTTCATGTAATCAAGAAACTACAGTTCCATTTGAGCCAACCGGCGACAGGCCAGTTTATTGCCGCGAGTGTTTTCAAGCTAGACGCAATAGCAATTATTAAAAAATTACACATGGTGGGGTTAACCTGTTAAAGTTAACCCCTTTTTTAAGTTTTGAGCATTTTATCCGGGCGCGCTGTTAACTAATCAATGGAATTATCTTTTTAAAGCGTCGTTTTGCTTTTAAAGAAACCGCTTCCTCAAAGCAGTTTCGTATAAGTTTCTGGAAAACCATTATTCTGCCACCAGCGGCATTTTCTATCAAACGCGTAAAATAAAAGTTATTTGATTTGTTAATGTTTTTATCGATTAAATCACATAAACAAAATCACTTTACAATTTATAGTTAATTGTTTTTTTGTTATAATAGTTCAAAGGTATTTACCCATTTTTTGTTAAGAAGGAATAAGTATGACATTAAAAATATTAAAATTTTTTCATAAAGCCCTGATAACTATATTTATTTTATCCTTTTGTTTGCTGGATAACTCTCTGAAAGCGCAAGCTTTAACATGGGAAGAATTTTCCACCAGCCTCAGTTCCACTATGAGCAGCGGGCAAGGTTTTAGCATTATAGGGATTCTAGGATTGATTTTAATTATATTGATCGTATGTTTATTTATTTTAGTAATGAGCATGAATAAAAT